>JAAKFT010000031.1 GCA_011064935.1 Chlamydiota bacterium
TCATATTCTGGCACTACTTTTAAGACCGGATTGCGCATATCGAGGCGCCAATCAGCTCCATATGGAGACTTTTCGCCGATCGCTTTGACCTCATCACCCAAATTGCGCAAGGTGGTGAGATCGGCCTCGCCCGGGCCACTAATCCTAAGCTCGAATTTCCACGCATCTCCAGGGCCCACGGCATATTTGCGGAAACGGATCATCGCATCGGTCATATGCTGTTCCGTCCAGGGCATAAACTCGGCGATGAAAGGGTCAACATCTTTGTAGCTCTTGAAGTTGATGATGAGCTGAGCATAGGATTGATAGGGTTTTTCAGGATCAACGGGAAGATAGAATCGAGGTGGACCTGCGCCAATGAAGGTAGTCACACTCTCCACGTTGGGATTTTTTATGATCTCCTCTTCCATGCGCTTTGTCTGCTCAGCAACGTCCTGAATACGCGTACTTTCGGGGGCCCAGTAATCGACCATCATCTGGGGCCTTGTGGAGTCGGGGAAAAACATCTGCTTCACAAAACCGAAACCAAAAACCGCGGCGACCAGAAGTCCAGCTAGAATCCCAATCATCAATATGCGGAGTTGTACCAGTTTGGATAAGACCTTTCGAAGACGCCGAAATAGGGGGCGATCAAATTCGTCTTGGACTTCTCCCTTCTTCTCAGCTTTCAGGAAATCGATGCACTGTAGTGGGGTGACCACCATCGCAATCACCCAACTTAAAATTAGAGAAACCGCGACCACGACAAAGAGAGTACGGCAATACTCTCCAGCATCCTCTCTGGAGGCGAAAATGGGAAAGAACGCCAGCACAGCAATCAAGGTAGCGGCGAGAAGGGGCCAGCCACTGGCTCCAGCCCCTTCGATAGCCGCTTGCGCCCGATTCATCCCTTGTCGCAATTTCACGGCGATCGCGTCAGAGACCACAATGGAGTTGTCAACCATCATACCAAGGGCGATGATCAGAGCGCCCAGCGACATCCTCTGGAGCGGGATCTCCTTAATGGCCATATAGATGAAAGTTCCCAAGATAGTTATTATGAGATTGCTTCCAATAATCGCGCCCATACGAAAACCACTGGGAATAATCAAGACGATCAGAACGATGCCAATGGCCATGGCAAGGCTGATGATAAAACCGTTCACCGCCGAGTCGACTAGATCAGACTGCCAGGCGACCTTGTGGACCTCAACCCCAACGGGGAGATGTCTCACAATCTGATCGAGTGCTTTGTAGAGCCGGTTCCCCACTTTGACAATGTTGACATCATCGGCTCCTGCAATCTGGATTCCTATCGCATCCTGTCCATCAAAACGCATCATCGTAACCGGAGGCTCCCGATAGGCCGTCTTCACCCTCGCCACATCTTTGATGCGAATCACATTGGAGCTCTCTTCGCGGATCGCCCGATCAAATCCCTTAAGATCCAAGTTGGTCTCTTGGGAAGCAGCTACAAGGTTGGTGATAATATCATTGGGTCCAGGCCTTAAGATCAGCTCACCGATCTCCTCAGGGCTAGTAAAGTCCCCAGTTGGAGCGATGCGGAATCGATTGGTCGTATCATCGACAAAGCCGGCGTTGACCACCATATTCTGCTTCTCGAGAGTATTGGTGACCGTCTCTGCGGTGAGGTTGAGCTCTGCCAGCTGAGACTCCGAAATATCGAGATAGACCGTCTTTTGCTGCACACCCCAGAGTCCCACGCGTGAAACCCCTTTCACAAGACTGAGCTCTTTTTTGATAACCTTGGCATAGTCCTCAAGCTCCTTGTAGGTATACCCATCTCCTGTCAAAGCGAGAACAAAGCCATAGACAAAACCAAAGTCATCGCCCACAAGCGGCTTTTCCGCCCCGGGAGGGAGTTTTGGAGTAATATCATTGACTTTTCGGCGCAGCTCATCCCATACCTGCGGAAGCCGATCAGACCAATACTGCTCCTTGATATCCACCTCGATAATCGACTCCCCTGCTCTGGAAATCGAGTAGAGATGTTTGACTTGAGGCATTTCTTGAATGGCCGTTTCAATGCGATCGGTCACTTCCAGCTCAACCTCTTCTGGACTAGCTCCCGGGTATTTTGTGGTCACAACGGCTTTTTTCACCGTGAAGACAGGGTCTTCAAGCTGACCCAAGGTGAAAAAACTGATAATGCCGCCAATGAAGAGGATCAGACAGAAAAAATAGATCACCACACGGTGGTTTATGGCGTATTGAACAATCCCTCTCATGAGGCTCCGTCGATTTCGATCTGCTCCCCTTTCGGCCCTAACTTGACGGGAAGAATAACGACCTTCTGCCCCTCATGAAGTGAGTAGACACCAGCGGTTATCAACCACTCTCCCTCAGTGAGTCCTTCTGTGACAAGGATGCCCTGAGCAGTGAGCTTACCCGTTTCAACCTCCCTCATGGAGACCTCTTGGGTTTCTGGATTGATGATCCATACAAAGGTCTTATCCCGAGCGTTGTCTGTGAAAACTGCCGTTGTGGGAAGCAGAAAACCCTCTTCGCTAAAGCCGGGAGCCTGTTTGCTTATCAAGACAGCCTGCCCCGCCATTCCAGCCAAGATAGTGGCATCCTCATGTTGATCGACAATCAGAGTCACCGGATAGGTCCGAGTAGTCACTGATGCTTCGGTCCCTATCTCTTTGACCTCTGCCGGAAACTCTCTTCCAGGAAAAGCATCGAACTCCACGTTGATTTCCTGAACGTTGGGAATTTCTGAGATCAGACTCTCCGGCACATCGATCACCATCTCAACCTGAGAGTTATTCAGCAGCCTAAGAATCGGCTGCTTCGCTTTCACAAACTCGAAATTCTGTACATAGATCGCCACGATCATCCCATCATAGGGGGAGAGCAGATAGGTATAGCTCAGTTCATCTTCAGCAGCTTCGACAGAAGCTGCGAGCGACCTCACCTCTCCCTGAAGCTGTCCTACCTCTTCCTTTTTCTGATCGAGAAAACTCTCACTAATCGCCCCTGGATCTTTCTTGTAGATATTTTGAGCTCTCTGATAGTCGCTTTCGGCAAAACGGAGCTGGGCCTTCGCCTGCTCCAGCTTTCCTTCCGCATTATCCAACTTCACCTCAAAATCACGAGGATCAATCCGTGCCAGCAGCACCCCCTTCTTGACCTCATCACCCACCTTAGCTGGGCGCTCAATCAGAGGGCCGCTCACCCGAAACGAGAGATTTACCCGATCAACCGCGCGCGTCCTCCCAGGGAAAGAGTGGAGACGTACCACCTCTTCCTCCTTCAGCTCCATCGCACGCGCTGGCCTCACTGGAGGAGGAGGCTCACTTTTTTGACATCCTCCCACCAAAAGAGAGAGTCCTACCAATAATCCAAAGATTCTATTCATAAACATCTTTCCGGATCTTAGAAATAAAACGTCAATATGTAAATAAATAATTTGATTTGTTATATCAATGAGGAATGCGAGATTTTCTTCACTTTGCCAAATCTTTTGGAAGAGCATTCTGGTTAGCCAGAGGAATATTGCTGACGATTCTTCTGCTGCTTCTAATCTGCTCCATAATCACTTTCCGTGTCGAGGATATCAGCTTCTGGGATTCAGTCTACCTCTCACTGATCACAGGGCTCACCATAGGATATGGCGACATCACCCCCGTAACTTTCATAGGAAAGTTGATGAGCATCTGTGAGGGCTTTATTGGTCTCGTTTTCATAGGGCTAAACGTCGCCATCGCCACGCTTGCCCTAAAACGTACAGCCGCCACCCATCGAACTAAGTAAGCAGACCCTTTACAAAAACACGTCTTCTTGGCAACCTCTTCAAGGTTTTCAAACCCAAGGAGATGAAAATGAAAAAGATACTATTAGTTGCACTTTTGACAACCCTTTCATTCGTTGGATATGCTAACGAAGCCGATGAAGAAGAAGCGGTTCTTTTAGAAAGAATCGAATGGTGCCAAAGCGAAGGACAGAAACTCTTCCAAAAAGCTATGGAGATGAACACCACCTCAACCTCACAACAAGAAACCACCAAAGCGCTGTATATGGGCGGAGGCAGCAAGAAAAAGATTCGCGAAGATGAGAACAACGCGCTTATCTTTCAATCCACACTTGACGGAGCCATGAGATGTTTTGAGCTTGAGAGAGGCTATCGCTCAGATCTGGAATTGCACCGTCTCTACCAAGAGATTTGCTGCGATTGTGATTACAGCGATGATGAAGCTATCATCAATTTTCCAACCTCCAAGTTGCAGACCCTAAAATCCGTCCTCTCAACTCGCAAATAATCTGAACAACCCTCTTGAGGTATATTCTTGCGAAAGGATATACCTCATTTAAACGAGGAGTTTTCCATGAAAAAGCTATTACTGGCATTGCTATTGTGCCTATCTCTCTCAGGTTATGCTGCAGAGAAAGAGTATACCTATATCTTCTTCTATAAGACTGATGATGCAGAGAAAAAACAGATGGAGAAGGTTTTTGACAGTGCTGTAGAGCAGGTCAAAGAGAAAGTAAAAGCGAAAAAAGTTGATATCGACGACAAAAGCGGGAAAGTGCTCGTCGAAAAATACGACCTACAAAAAGCACCGATGCCTTTTGTGATGGTCTTTGCCCCCAACGGAGCGATCACAGGCGCTTTTGTCGCCCCCCTCAATAGCCAAGAACTGACACAAGCCTTTGTCTCCCCTACCACCGAAGAGATCCTGCAACCTCTCCAAGAGGGCAAATTTGTCTTTCTCATGGTTCAAAACAGCAAAACCAAGAAGAACCAAGAGGCTCTCAAAGGTGTGAATGAGTTTCAAGCCGATTCAAAATACCGAGATGCGACTGAGATCATCACTCTCGATCCTTCCAATTCACAAGAAAGTGAATTACTCGAGAAGATAGAGGTCGATCCCAAAACGAAAGAAGCGGTGACCGTCTTTTTTCTCCCTCCAGGAGAGATGGTCGGGAAGTTCACTGGAGCGACCAGTAAAGTAGAGATCGAATCGACTCTGCAACAAGCGCTCAGTGAAATGAACCGAGCTCGCACAGAATAATTTCCTTTTGAAAAATCTGGGATTGAGTAGATAATTCTCGTGTGACCTTTACCATTAAAACTATCCCAACCTCATTCACAGGAAGAGCCCTTCTGATGGGTGCCACTTCCTTTTACACTCCCGAACTAGGCCAAAATGGACTGGATAAATGGATCGTCACCCCTCTGCAATTTGTGGCGCGGGTTGTCTATCTATTGGTGGTGGGGTTATTGATTGCGCCAATAGGAGCGCTCTATCATGCGGTGGGAGGGATCTACTACCATTGCTCCAAGCCTACAGCTGAGGGATATGAGAAAGAGCATTTCAAAGCGGCACTCCAAGATCTGACGAGTATTACCGGACTTCGCCATCTCCGCTTCTGCGTAAAACCGCACAGAGCGGTTCCTCCCCTTTTCAGTACCACTGAGATAAAAATCATTGAATATCAAGATCTAATCTATCCCTACAACGCCCTGATTACCGCATCACTTAATATACGACAAACTCAAGGAATGAGCCGACTTCCTGAGTCTCAGAATGAACAAGTTATCCATCTCCTAGACCAAATGAAATCTCAGTCAGGCCAATGGCCCTCTAGACCCTCAGTCAAAGAGAGCGCATTTGCTCAACGGTGGCAGGCTTCACAGGCGGCAGGTCAATAGATAATTTCCTTTCAACTCAACATGAGTTCATTTTTCATATTTTTGCTGAATATTAAAGTTTCAAGGTCGTTTCGTAATTCGTTTTTTACGATTTCAAATTCGGGTAAATCAGAAACGAGATAATACAAATGATGACGCCAATCCTTGATTGTTTGCTCTATCATTGCGGAATCAAAAAAATCATCGACACCGGTAAAAGTTACATCTTTTGCACGGCATTTCTCTGGCAAAAATTTATGTATGGTCTCAAAATTCAATCTTTCTTGATAAACCCTGAAGATATTCCATAGATCATAATAATCTCTAGCACGAGACCTTGTCCAACTTCTCTCGTGTGACTTTTTGGTCTTTTGGAGTATCCCTCTTAGTTTCTCTATTACAATTTCTTCCAGAGAATATGTTAATATTTTAGCCTCAATCATCTCCTCATAAGCATGCATGATTTTTCTCTCTTCAGGAAGAATAGCTACAGCTTCATCAAATGTAATCTCAATCATAGCCGTGACCAGTGGCTCACGCTGTTTAGGAAACTTTGCTCTTATCTTAAAAGCCTCCTGGCTACCTGGATGGCGATTCTTTTCTCTGTAACGTTCACAGGTTATTGTAATCGGTGCGTATTTCTCCAGCAATCGCTCTGCAATATTAACGGCTTCGTCAATTTTCTCTTCAAGATAATTTCCCTTGAGCAGCCCTGGAAGGGCTGTAAAATCTAAATCTTCTGAGAATCGATATTCACCAAAATAACATTTTTTTAGAGCTGTACCACCCTTGAAAATCATGTTTGCTCTTAGCTCGGGAACATGGGCTAAACCAATCAATATCCAAGAAAGAAGGTAATCCTGTTGTACGACTCCTAGACGAATGGATTTGTTGCTGGAATAAGCTCTAAGTCGATTATCAAGAGGTTTCTGATTGTTCATGTCATATATTCTCAATAATCATCCATGTTTTGTTGCAAGGCCCTTTTCTAGGACCATTAGGATTGAGTGTTTTAAAACCTGTTACAGGAATTTCCAAAAGGAGTTTTAGTTCTTCAAGTGGAACATTTAATAGCTGCAAAATATAACCCAATCGTTTCGATATGACTTTTTCGAATCGAAAAGCATATTGTATGATTTTTTTTATATCCAGCCTTTGCGCCATGCACATTTTGAATGCGTGAAGGACTTCTGCAAAATTTCCGCAATATTGTGGTTGTCTCAGACCATCCAATAATGTTCTTTCGACATCTGTTATTCGAACTCGCGCTTCTTCTATCCATACTTCTTCAAGACCAAAAAAATACTCTGTTCCAACCTTAATGAAGCGATATCGATCTTTAGAAATCATTCTTGGAATGCTGACATTCTTGGGAGCAATTGAATATATTATGTTTGGCGTTTGCTGCGTAAGGTGGTGAAAATGCATAGCCGTCCAATGGCTGATCGCAGATAGAGAAACGAGAGCTTGAGCAATTTCAAATTCATGAGGAGGAGTTGACAATCCTGATTCAATCGTAAATGCGTAGACTCCTTTTTTTAGGCTCTCAATCCAGTTGTTTTTTTTTAAGAGGGTCAGAGCTTCTGACGTATACTTTTCATTTACTCCAGCTGCTTTGGCTGATGTAACAGCGTCTTCGAATGTGAAGATCCGATATCCATCACTCGCCAACAATCTTAATATCTCTAGACCAGCTAGAGTCTTTTTTTGTGGATTATCCATATAGTCTTCTCTGTAATTTGGCTCCCTCTCACCCATTATACATATAGTGTCGATATTTGGACAACATCCAAACATCAACACTCAATATATAATCAGTCTAAGTACATAATAGGCTTGCCACACATCCTTAGATTGGATAATCTCCTTCTACGAGAACTCTCTTTCTGGTAATTTCTGGAGCTAAAACTCTCGTGATGATTGTTGATATATGAAACATACTTTAATTCAAGCTTTGGATGAGAGGCTTAGAGCCCTCTCAAATCCTCAAATTGCCGAAGGTCAGTCGGCCTATATGCGCGATCAGTTTGCTTTTCTAGGCATACAGAAACCCGCAAGAGAGAAGGTCCAGAAAGAGCTCTTCAAAACCCACTCTCTCGCTCAGAAAGAAGAGCTGGCTCTGATTATCGACCACCTATGGAGTCAAAAGCAGCGGGAATTCCACTACTCTGCCCTGGATCTGATTTCCAAATACTCCAAACTCTGGACTCCCTCGATTTTAACCCTATTTGAAAGGCTGATTCGCACTCACTCCTGGTGGGATACAGTCGATCTTATCGCCTCCAAACATGTGGGCGGACTGGTTGAAAAGTATCCCAACTTGGTCGAAGTGATGGATGGGTGGATCGAGGATGATAATCTCTGGATCAGGCGGACGGCGATTCTCCATCAGCTTAAGTGGAAAGAGCGAACCGACGAGCAACGGCTCTTTAGCTATTGCAAAAAGCGGGCTCACGAAAAGGAGTTCTTCATCCGAAAAGCTATCGGTTGGGCTCTTCGAGAGTACTCCAAAACCTCCCCTGATGCTGTCGGCACCTTTATCGCCCAAAATCAGAAATGCTTATCTCCTCTCTCCATTCGTGAGGGAAGCAAATATCTATAACTCCCCTTTGCTTGAGAAGCGACTCTTTCTACCAGGAGCACCGGTCGTGTGTGGCCGATATTGAGTGCTACACCATTGCAATTGGAGTGATCGCGGGAACTCTCGCGGGTATGACCATCGGTATGATGACATCGGTTTTTGTGGGTTCTGTCTTTGTGGGCGCAGCTGCAGGCGGGATCAGCAGTGTAGCTATTCAGAAGATGGTGCTGCTGGTCAAATATCCTGCCAATCGGTTTCGAACCGGATGGGTCAACAGTGAAGTCTATAAGCGAAACAATCGCACCCTGCTCGAGCAGATCACTTCTGAACGCCGTTATTGGGATCTCTGCAATAAAGGTGTCTGTCATGGCATTGCGGCTACCTTGTTTGATATGATCGAAGACAATCCCCTTATCGACTCCAAAATGTTGTTAGACGATCTAAAAAACAGCAGAGAGTCTGTTTTAAGACACCAGGTCGACTCCTTTATTCGTGCAGAAAATGGAGAGAACCCCGCTCCTCCATCTGAAAAAAACTGCAAGGTGATCAGGATAGAAATGAAAACCTTTTTTCATGAGATTTTTGTGCAATTTGAGGGAAAATATCGCTTCTACGACAGCTATGATGAGCGGACGGGACTCTATGAGTTTAACAGTTTGGGTAAGCTCAACACCTATCTTGGGAAACATCTAAGAGCCTACTCTGGTGTGATTTCGAAGCCCAACGTTTAGGCTTTGGTTTTGGCCGCCTCGCCCAGTTGGGCCAAAGCTAAACGGATCGGCGCCACATGGATTAAAGCTTCTTTTCTATTCTTTTCACGTAGCACAACCTCCGTTCTCTCACGGATAACTCCTGGCAATGGGGAGGCTGTGCGATTCCTCATGATACTCTCGACCCGCAAACGAAGGACCCAGTTATCGATACATGCCAATCGCCATTTTTCTATAGGTAATATCTCTTCTGTCTCTTTGATCTGCAGTTTACTAGACAGAATCACATCCACCACTCTACTTTTCAAATTCTGAGCACCCATCAACTCTTTTTTATCAAAAAAAGAGGTTAATTGGGTCGCAAAACCCTTCCACAGTAGAGAATTCGCTGCCGCATCTCTCCAGAGTCGACAGACTTTTGCGCAGATACAAACAGTAGATGGAGATAATAAAGAAAAAATTTCAAGTAACAGCTCAGATGGAAACTGATTAATATGAGAACAGCTCATAAGAAGAACCCTTGATTTATTTATAAAAAAAAGCTATCATAGATGCTAAATAGTGGCAAATAACTAGCCACAAATGGAAGAAAAATGAAGAAATGTGTTTTAAACCTTTTTGCTCTTACACCTGCTCCCCTTCTCTCCCCCCATCATCCCCACTCCCATTAATTTCAGCTCGATTACTGCAAATTCATTTTTTTAAAAAAAGGTTTATGTCATGAACGTTCCGTTATTTATATTTTTGTTGAGCTCTCTGGGAGTAGCTTTTATCTGGCTAGGCAAAAAGGCTTCTGGCCAAGTGAAAAGCCAGGAAGACTACTTCCTTAGCGGCCGGTCGCTTGGACTCTTCCCTCTGGCAATGACGCTGCTGGCTACCCAACTAGGTGGAGGGGTTCTCATGGGTGGTGCCGAGGAGGCCTACCGTAGCGGCTGGGTGGTGATCTGCTATCCTCTGGGGGCGGTGCTCGGACTGCTTCTGCTCGGCCTCGGATTTGGAGCCAAACTACGCCGCCTCAACGTTACCACTATCGCTGAAATTTTTGAAAAAATATATGGCTCCAAGCGGCTTCGCAAGGTGGCTTCGATTCTCTCGATTGTCTCGCTTTTCATGATTCTGGTGGGGCAAGGGATTGCATCTCGCAAGTTTTTTGCCGCCCTTGGGTTTGATGGGGGGATCCTATTTTCCAGCTTCTGGCTGATTCTGGTTATCTACACTGTTCTTGGGGGATTGAAAGCGGTGGTCAACACCGATATCCTCCAAGCCTGCTTTATTTTAGGCGCTTTTGCCCTCGCTTTTTTCAGCACCCTATTTGGGGCTACGCCCGATCCTACTACATTCGTTGCTTCGGCACCTCAAACCTCCGTTCCCTGGCTGATGTGGCTTCTGATGCCTCTGCTCTACATGCTGATCGAGCAAGATATGGGACAACGCTGCTTTGCCGCCAAAAAGCCGAAGTTGGTCTCTCTAGGTTCTTGTATCGCTGCAGCCATCCTGCTTGTGGCCTGCTTCTGCCCGATCTACTTCGGAACCATGGCCGCCAAGATGGGCATCGAAATTCCTGCTGGATCCAGCGTCTTGGTCACTGCGGTCAAAGCGCTTACCAGCCCAACGATCTCCACAGTCCTCATCTGCGCTATCATGATGGCCATTATCTCCACTGCTGACTCTCTACTCTGCTCGATAAGTTCCAACCTATCCTGCGACTTCTCATTCTCCCGAAAAAAATCGTCGGTGCTAGCCTCCCAAGCAATCACCTTTTGCGTCGGGATGAGCGCCCTCGCCCTCACCTTCTTTTTCGACAGTGTAGTGGGGATGTTGATGTTCTCCTACGAGTTAGCGGTCAGTGTACTCTTTATCCCAATCACCATGGCTGTTCTCTGGAAAAACCCAAAGAAGAGTGCCGCAATTGTTTCGATGGTCATTGGAGGCATTAGCTTTTTCTTCTTTCCGGCATGGATCACCGTCCCGCTGGCCTTCACAGGATTTGCGGCTACTGATGCGATTTCCTTTACACGAAGAGGAGAAAAAGGTACCTTGAATGCATGATTCAGGTTGTTGGAAAACCAACGTTTCAAGAGTACAAAGCTGTTTTCTCTTCATCCTCCCCAGAAGAGTATAGCAGCTGGATTTTGGGCAAACCCCACTCTGAAAAGAAGAGGCGGGTGTTAGAACTCACCCTTCTCTCTCGACCTCTCGTCAACAAAGAGATCGCCTACTATCAGCTCGCTCAGCCTGATGAATCGTTTGCCACTCTTCTTACACAAAAGCTTCCCAAGGCCCAAAAGTTTTCCACTACCTTCAAATGGTATACCTACGAAAGTGCCAACCACTTTTACGTCGACTTTGCTCATCCTTCTGTTTTTGGGGGCGGATTTCGCGGCTTTGGCAATGTCCAAGAGGAGACCCTCTTTTGTGAATTCCCCGCTCTTCCAGAGTTAGCCTTTGCCACCAGAGACCAACCCATCCACGCCTCCAAAGCCAACGACCCCACCCCTTTTATTATTCCTAACCTCAAAAGAGAGGTGGTCCTTCGTGATCTCTACGGCCAGGCGCTGGAGCAGATCGCACTCAATGACATTCCCAGCAGAATCGAGAAGCTCGATCCGCAAAAAGAGTCCACCGTCAACATCATTGGCATGGCTGCGATTCACTGGGCTGGTGACGAAAACCACTACCAACTCCACGACCTAAAATACCTACTCAAAGCAGCCTATCTAGGATTTTACGGAGCCAAGCAGCTGGCCCCCAATGCGACCGTTCATACCGCTCCATGGGGATGCGGCGTCTTCCTCAACAGCGAGAAGACCATCACCGTGATTCAGACTCTGGCGGCGGTTATGGCTGAAGTGGATCTGGTCTTCGAAGGACTCGGCAACCCCTCCAACCCCAACTACACCACCGAGTTTATCGATGGAGCTAAGAAGCTGGTGATGGGGAAATCTTCGGCTGAAGAGGTCTTCCAGGCCATTTTGGAGAATCAAGAGAGAGATCGATCCTGGGCCCCAAAGACGGCTTAAAATGTTGAGGCAAACCGATCAAGGAGTCATTCTCTCCGTCAAAGTGATTCCCAAGGCTAGCCAGAACAAGATCGTGGGTTGGGAAGAAGAGTTCCTAAAAATCCGTATCGCAGCTCCCCCAGATAAAGGAGCTGCCAACCGCGAACTGATTCGCTTTCTCGCTCGTGAGCTCGAGATCCCACAACGTGAAGTCATCATCCTCAAGGGAGAGACCAGCCGCAAGAAAGAACTGTTATTACCTACCGAAACAGCCAAAAAACTGTCGCCATAATCACTGTCGGCGGCAGAGCCCCGAGAAAGAGCCGAGAGAAAGAGATCCTCCCACCAAAAGAGGGACGCAAAATCGCGTGACCAATCGGATTGGGAGCGTTGGCCACCACTGTCAACCCACCCGCTGCCATCGAACCTGCTACCAAAACATAGCGCATGATATCTGTATACGAAGGAATCTTCGAAGCGAGATAGATCACCACCGCATTATCAGCTACAGCAGAGATGGCAAAAGAGAGGGAAAAGACCCCTAACGCCGGAAGATCTTGCAGCAACGAATTAATCCACCATCCTTGCAGCTCTCCATGGATCAGCAGGCTCGCGAAGAAAAAGCCCACCATAATCGCTGGCTTTAGCAAAATCTGACTCTGGTAGAAGACTGTGGCACGATGAAAACCCAAGAAGAGAATAAACACCCCAATAAAAATTGGCGCATGATCTCCACTGAGAGCCACCAGAGTGAGGAAAATAAGATGGACACAGGTGATCCAAAGAGGCGGGGTTGGCTGCTCCTTTTCGACCACAGGCAAGGTTTTGGGGAAAGACCGAAACTCCTTTCGAAAGATAAAAAAGTAGAGCAAGTTGGCCAATACCAATCCCAAAATCGCCTTCCACCCAAACATGGAGAACATATCGGCAATCCCCCACTCCCACTTTTTGGCCACAATAAATAGAGCCCTTGAGGCGAAAGGGGTCAACATGCCTCCCACGGAGATATCGGCGAAAAGAAGCCCGAGCGTCGCATATTTGAAGGCGCAGCTCGGCTTGAAGGGATAGAACTTCTTCGCCAGCAAGATCGCACAAAGCGTCATCGATCCCGGCTCTTTCATGATGGCGCCAAAGAGTGGACCTATGGTCAGAATCGTCAACCACCACGCACCCGGCGTATCTCCACCAAGGCGGGCGATGTACTCCAATATCTTCTCAGCAAAGTGAATGATCGGCCGCGAGCTCACCACCACCACAATCACTAAGATATAGAGCGCCGAAGTGTAGTCGCGAGAATGGAGATATTGCACCGCATCGTTCCACGAGTAGAAATAGGTAAAACCGATAAACAATGGAATCAACCAAAGTCCAAAGACCACCTCCACCTCACTCAAAAGATAAAAGGCCTCCGCAAAGAAGTGGTGGTGTTTCCAATATTTGGTCTTCTGGTCTCTTAAGTTGGAAAAATGTCTGGAGATAGAGTAAAGCTTCGGCGTGAGAAACATGTTGAGGATCGCCAATCCAAAAATAATCGCCGAAAAGAGATTAAAGGGTGACACATTCATCTCTCTTCTTTCATAGACACTTCCGAAATAAAATTGAATCGTAACTATTCAGAGGGTCCAGAACCCCGATCTGACCCCCGATCCGAAGCATAATGTGATAAGTCGCTGATGGTAGATAAAAACGTTTCCACCTGGCCATATGTTTGGACAGCATATCCAGCCAATTCACAAGAAAATGTCCGAATGTCAGGCCTGACATAGTGTAATTGCGCTTGAGGAGAAAAAGTGAGTTACTCCCGAACGGAGTAGCAAAAACTCTCCAATGTTGTAAGATGTTTTTCAATAACAA
>JAAKFT010000032.1 GCA_011064935.1 Chlamydiota bacterium
GCGAAGATCGGTCACATCGCGTAAGAGCAGCAAGAGCCCCTTTTCTGGGACAAATGAAGTCGAGATTTCGAGCTCCCGATCATTGTGGTTGAGTGTCAGCAGAGAGTGTTTGCTTTGCTTGAGACCTTCTCGCATCGAAAAGCCAAAAAAGGTGTCAGAAAAAATATCCGAATAGCTCTTTCCTAGTATATCTTTCTGGGAAAGATCCAGGAGATCGGCAGCGGCTCGATTAAATATTGAGAGCGTCCCTTCCACTGTGACAAAGACCAATCCTTCGGAGATGTGGGTGACAATCGACTCCAGCTTTTCATGAAGTTTTTGGTATTCCCCTTTGAGACTGTGATAGGATTTTTCTAGACGAGCGGTTTCTTTAGAAAAAAGAGCAAAAGCTTCTTGTAGTGCCTTCTCGCTCATAATCTATGATTTTATTATCTCTTTCCGTTTCTCTTGATTCAAACCATCAAGCAGAAGAATTTTCTTTACAACTTGTCGCATATGTTCGAGCTCCGCTTTGATCTCTCCCGAGATGGTGTGAAGCGTTTTCTTAAAGGGGTGCAGCTGACCATCCACTTCATCGATACACATGAGAAATACTCTTTTCTGCTCCAAGACAGGAACCCATTCATTGAGAGGAAGATCGGTCTCAGATTCCGTGAGCTCGAGGATAGCTTCAAAAAAGCCTTTCTTTTTTCTTAAGAGAGTGAGGAGCTGTTTTTCATTCATAGGTGAGCCATAATAATCTCTTTTCAAAATAAAGGGATTTTATTAAAGCACAAGGGTTAAAGAAAACACGCGCCTCATCCTTTTGAAAATCAGGTGTTTAGGTGGGATAGTGTTGGTTATAATTTTATTTGGAGGATCAGGTGTCATTTGAATGCATAATAACCTGAACTCATTGGTTTCCCACGGATGTTCCTAGCGAAAAAATGCACAATGAAGTATAACGATAGACCTTAAACTACTGGAGGTGTTTGTTTTGAGTGTCGTGAACAAATTAGTTATACAAGTTTTATCGATAGCGCTGCTTATTTTTGGGATAAGCTCAATTCACGCCGACGACTGCAACCTAAGGGCCCCCTGTATTGCCCCGGCACTTTATTATGCCAAATTAGGGGCTGGGTGCATGCCTGGTGGAGCTCCCTCTATTTCTTTAGGTGTTGGCGGAAGATACCGCATTGGGCATCATGGGTTAGATATTTCTCTGAACGGGCAAACTTTTTACGCAATTTTCGTTTTTGACGGGCTCTTAACAACAAAAGCGCAATATCTTTTCTATCCTAGTCCTCAGTCAAGGAATGCGATGTATTTTGGAGGTGGCGGAGGTTATGGGTGGATGCATCACGAAGGATTTGCACCTGTTATGGGTGGCACAGTAGGTTCCACTCATTCTACTCAATTTCTCACGGTAGATGGTGTGGTTGGATGGGAGTTTAGACGGGATAAAAGAATCAAACCGATCTTGCAGTTAGAATTATCTCAACCGGTAAAGTATTTGAAAGGCAAGAATCATAGCCAATGGACGCCAGGCGCTGTGATATCTGTCGGCTTGGGGTGGTAGAGGGAAAATATCTGGCAACATCTGGCAACATCTGGCAATAACTGGTAAAACAGGGCGATGTCTAAGTGTAATTAGCCCTAAAAATCAAAGCTCTTTTTGAGAAGGGGAAAGAGTTAACTGCCAAGGAGGTCCTTGGTATAGTCGATTCAATTTAAAATGACACAGATTGCCGATGATTAGATTCGAACCACAATCACCGGAGGTCAGCTTCACGATTGAAGCTGGCCGGAGAGATGATTGTCCGAGAGTGCGCGAAGCGCACCGAGGGGACAAGGTTATGACTACCACAGATTATAATAACTAAGATTGCCGATGATTGGATTCGAACCAACACCCGATTGCTCGGAGTAGATTTTGAATCTACCGCGTCTACCATTCCGCCACATCGGCTTGAATTACTCAAAACAGCATAGCGAAATGTCTTTTTTAGTTCCTTAGGAAATTCTGGGTCTGACCCTGTTCAAAAACAACTTGCTTCTTCTGATCTCGATCATAACGGACTTGGATGCCAATGTAGGGATAGGGGTGCTGGTTGTCAAAATCCCGACCCTCATCTTTGCGGTAGAGCTTGATAAAGATCTCTTTGTTGTGCCAGGGCGGTGTTGAGACATTGAGGCCTTGCCGATGGAAGCGGGAGAACTCTTCGAAGGCTTTATCGCCTTGGTAGGGGGGCGTTTCTGTGTAGAACTGCTGGACTAGGGAGATCACGTTCTCCGGGTCTCGCTCCATCCCGACAACATAAAAGTCGACTTCTGCGCCGAGCATGTGTTTGGAACCCCAATTGCTTGGTGAATGGTCGCAGTAACTATTGTGCTCGGGACAGCGATGGCCGGTGGTGATATAGACCTTGTGGCCACTCTTCTCTTGGATGTAGTTTAATAGATCGATCAGACAGGGATAGACAAACTCTTCTCCATCATGCAGAGGAAGACCATGTCTCTCTCCGCCGGGGCAGTCGCGAAAGTAGATCGGCTCTCTGCCATCTCTCTTTTTTACGACGATGGGGTTGAGGTCATTGCCTCGGCAGCGGAAGAAATTTTTGGTTATGAGAGAGCGTTGCCATGGGTAGTGGAGCGGGGGTTTCGAAAGAGGGGGAGAGGGAGTAAAGAAAATTTCATTTTTCTTACGGTAGATGTATTCACCTTTGAGATTTTGACGACGAGTTTGATGCTCGCTATCTTGGCAGCTCGTAAGCAATATGCAGAGAAAGGTGGAATAGGCTATGATCTTCATCATGGAATGGATCTACAACTACCAGCTCTTTTTGTTCGATTTTGATGGGCTCCTTGTCAACACCGAAGAGCTCCATTACAAAGCTTATCAAAAGATGTGTCAAGGGCGAGGATTTAAACTCGACTGGGACTGGTCGACTTATTGCAAAGCGGCGATGTTTTCGTCAACGGGAATTAGAGAGGCAATCTATGCTGAATTTCCCGATCTACATAGGTATGAACCGTGCTGGGATATTCTCTACGTAGAGAAAAAGCGGGCCTACTATAAGCTGCTTCAGGCTGGAGAAGTGAAGTTGATGCCGGGGGCCGAAAAGCTTCTCAAGGCGCTCGAAAAGGCTAAGATCAACCGTTGTGTGGTCACCCATTCTCCTATCGAACAGATCGAGCTTATTCGAGGGAAACAGCCCGTTCTTAACACGATTCCTCACTGGATTACTCGAGGGGATTACTCGACTCCAAAGCCTAGCCCGGAATGTTATAAGATGGCGATCGAAAAGTTTGGGGTTAAGAAGGAGCAGGTCATCGGGTTCGAAGATACACCTCGGGGATTGAAAGCTCTGCTCGGCAGCCAGGCCAAAGGGGTCCTTGTTTCGAATGTCTTTAAGAAGAAAGAGCTTGAAAAGCTTCTGGACAAGACCTTTGCTCACTGCTCTTCTCTCGAAGAGCTGAGTGATAATTTACTTTGATGAGAAAGAGGCCTCGCGCCGGAGCAGCGATTCCTGCAACTGTCCTATCTTTGGCCTCGAGCAAACTCTTGATCTCTTCTACTTTTCGTTTTTGAGTAGCCACTTCGAGTAGGGTGCCGACAATGTTTCGGACCATCTTGTAGAGAAAACCATCTCCTTCAAATTCGAGACGTACGCCCCCTTCTTGAGCCACCACATCCAAACGATAGATCGTTCGTGTGAAGCTTTGGGCTCCGCTGCCGGCATTGGCAAACGATGAGAAGTCTCGCTTCCCCACAAACTCTTGGGCCCCTTTTTTGAGGAGGGGAAGGGAGAGTTTTTGTTTTGGGCGATGACGGTAGAGGCGTATCCACGGGTCAATCGGACCGTCTAGCCAGAGATGGTAGTGATAGATCTTGCTTTTAGCGCTGTAGCGGGCGTGAAAATCGTCTGGAACGCATTCGACCCTCTTGATCCGAATATCGTGCGGAAGGATGCCATTGAGGGCGTGGATGAGGCGAACTGGATCAACAGTTTGGTCGGTCTTAAAGTGGGCGACTTGTCCTAAAGCGTGGACGCCTGCGTCTGTTCTTCCGGCGCCCATAATAGAGATCTCCTCTTTGAGAAAAGTGGAAAGAGCTCCTTCGATTTCAGCTTGGATGGAGTTGCCGTTGGGTTGTATCTGCCAGCCCACATAGTGTGTGCCATCATAGGCAATGATGAGTTTGTAGATCATAATAAAGGGTATAGTTGATGGGCTAGGGTCAGGTCTTCGGGAGTGGTGATTTTGATGTTGGAGTAGGCTCCCTTCACCAGTTTGACGGGGTGACCCAGATGTTCGGCTAGAGAGACATCATCGGTGACGGTGAGCTTTTTTTCCTGTACCAGCGCAAAACCTTGCATCAACAGCTTTTTTGAGAGGAATTGGGGCGTCTGGATCTCCCACAAGTAGTCTCTATCGACTGTTTGTTGGACAAAGTTGTCTTTGGTTCGAGCTTTGACACTCCACTTCACGGGCATGCCCAGACAAGCTGCCCCATGGATGCGTCCTTCTTGAAAGAGTGTTTGGACCATCTCATGTGTGATCAGCGGGCGGGCAGCATCGTGGACACAGATCCATTTGGAAGTAGGAGAGACCTCTTGAAGACCGTTGAAGAGAGAGTCTTGTCGCCTCGTTCCTGGGTCGGCAAATTTTACAGCATAGTGGGAAAAAAGCGGGCGAAAGGAGGGATCGCATACCACCACCACCTCAGTCACCTCTTCCATCTTTAAAAAGAGTTCCAAGCTGTAGAAAACCAGGGGCTTTCCCTGCAGAGGTAGAAATTGCTTCGGAGTCGATAGACCCATCCGCATGCCCTTTCCACCGGCAAGCAAAACCACACTAATTGCTTCATCTTTATCTATCTGCATTCTCTTTGACTCTAACTACCAAGATCTCTGGCGGTGAACAAAAACGAAAAGGCCGATGGCTACCAAGCCCTCGGTTGACATACAATTTTTTGTCGCCCACGGAGAAAAAACCACGAGTATACTCGGAATTTTCCAGCCTGGCAAGCTTTTGGGAGAGTTTTCGGAGAGCCTTTGGGAAGGGGAAGTGGATCTGCTCCCCATGGGTATGGCCCGAGAGAACCAGCTGACCGGGATAGCTCTGGAGTAGGGGGACCGAATCGGGATTGTGGGTGAGGACAATGCCAGGAAATTTTTTATTATAACCGGCAAAACCTGTCTCTGGGCGGCAGCGGTCGAGAGAATAGTCACCCAAACCGACGAGATTGAGTCCAATAGGAAGGGTGATGGAGCTATTTTCTAGAAGCGAAAAAGGGGTCTCCTTAAGTAGAGCGCAAAACTGTGCATTGAGGGAGACGGATTTGACTTTCTGGGTGATCTCACCGCTCCTTTTTCTTTTTTGGATGAGGGCCTTAAAGGCTCGAAAAGCCCCTTCCATGAAGTTGGGAGGGGTGACCACGTCGTAGTTCCCCTCGCTATTTCGGCTGACATAGGCGTCGTAGTCGTGGTTGCCGAGTGAGCAATAGCAGCCGAGGGGAGCTTGGAGGGTGCAGAGAAAGGCTTTTAAACGTTCGGAGTCTTCGAGCTGGGAGTAGCAGAGAAAATCGCCTGTTGCCAGGATTAAATCCGGTCTTTCGCGTCGTATGCGAGAGGTGATTTTCCTCAAAAATCTCGAAGACATTCCTCGGTGAAAGTGCAGGTCGCTAAAATGGACAATGCGTAATCCTTCAAGATCAGGAGATAGAGGGAGATCGAGATAGGTTGTTCGCAGGAGATAGGGTTCGATATAACGAGGGTAGATTCCTAAAGTTGAGAGAGCAAAAGCTAAATATCCCTGAATCATGGAGCAAAAAAAAGCGATCCTAAATTAGGGCTCGTGCGGAAATAATTTCCGCACGAGCCCTTAGGACCGCTTTATAAACTTTTTCGAAAAAAATCGCGAGACTTACTTAAGGTGCTTTGAGACCTTTTTGGTCATCTGAAACATATCAATCGAGGCTTTACTGCCAAATACTTTGGCAAGTTTTTCGTCAGGATTAATCTGTCTTTTGTTTTTCTGATCCTGAAGCTCATTTTTCTTGATGTAGACCCACAACTTTTTGATCACTTCAGTGCGAGGCATTGGTCCTACGCCGATCACAGCTTCTAGATCTTTGCTGACCTGGACAGGTTTCATGAACGCAGTATTCTTTTTTTTCTGAGGCATGTTCGTCTCCTTAGTACAAAAGGGATTTGGTAAAATGGTTTACTCTGTATGGAAATTGTTTTATCCTCCTAGCGGTTTCTAGTCAAAGCAATTTAGTCAGAGCGTCTCCGGAGATTTGGGAAAATTGTTATTAATCTTCTTAGCGTAAATTAGTTGTAAGTAAGCATGAAAAAGCTGGATAAACTGCACTTTTCTCTTATATCTACGAAAAATCTCGAGGAAAAGACACAAATTCTCACTGATTGTCCCGAAGTTAAGACCTTGCTTGCACAAGGTAATTATCAAGAGATTCTATCGAACCATTCTCTTGAGGAGAGAGCAGCTCTGCTCTCAGTGATAGCTATTGGACAGGCAGGAATTGTCTTGCGCTCTCCTGAGAAGGTGCTCTCGCATCTGGTCTTGATCGACCGTTTTTACGACTCTATCGGAGGCATTGTGGGTTACCATGTCACAGCGCTGAAAATGATGGCAAAGGATACGCCTGTGCAACAGTCCAGAAAGTTCAGAAGCCCTCCTGGCATTGATATCACAGAAGAAGGCCAAGCAAAATGGGCTGGGATTCAAGCTCTGCCACAGATGGGAGAGCTCTATCCTATCGGAGGATTGGGTGCGCGCTTGAAGTTGCACTCTCCTGCGGGTGAGCCAATGCCCGTCGCTCTACTTCCCTTTTGCGGGCGTTCGCTTCTCGAGGGGTTAGTGCGGGACGTTCAGGCCCGGGAGTATCTTTATTATAAATGCTACTCCAAGCAGATTCTCACGCCAATTGCGATGATGAGCTCGCTAGAGCGAGAGAATCATCGCCATATCGAAACTCTCTTCACGGAAAAAGAGTGGTTTGGTCGTCCGGAGGGGAGTTTCTTTCTCTTCCCTCAGCTCTCGGTCCCTGTGCTGACTTGTGAGGGCAACTGGTCGATGGTTGAAGAGGATCGGCTCAACTTACATCCCGGTGGTCATGGTGCCATCTGGAAG
Organism: Chlamydiota bacterium; assembly: GCA_011064935.1. Lineage (GTDB taxonomy): Bacteria > Chlamydiota > Chlamydiia > Chlamydiales > JAAKFR01 > JAAKFT01. The sequence goes on from JAAKFT010000032.1 coordinate 7,138, forward strand.
ACCGCCGAGGAGGAAGGCGTTTTCCGCTGGTTTTTAGATCAGGGAAAAACAAAGTTGCTGATTCGTCAGATCAACAATCCCATTGCTGGGGTGGATCATGGACTTCTCTCTTTGATAGGTGTCGGGAAGCGAGGGGGAAAAACCTTTGGATTTGCCTCTTGCAAGCGTGTGGTCCATGCAGCCGAAGGGGTTTTGGTAGAGGTCGAAGAGGAGAGTGGAGAAAAGGCGATTTCTAACATCGAATACACCCACTTCTCCCAGTACGGTATCGAAGATAAACCCTCGGACGATGGCTACTCTCCCTATCCCACCAATACCAATATTCTCTACGTAGATCTGCCCAAGCTAATGGCAATGATTCAGCAGAAGCCCCTGCCAGCGCTCTACATCAATATGAAAAATAAGGTCCCCTTTATCTCAGAAACGGGCGAGCGGAGCGAAATCAAAGGGGGGCGGCTCGAGAGTATGATGCAAAATATTTCTGATAGACTCACAACCCATCGAGATGGAACTCTGCCCACCTTTGTCACCTACAACGAGCGACTCAAGACCATCTCAGTCACCAAAAAATGTGCTAAAAAGGGAGAGAGTTTGCTCGAAACCCCAGAGGGAGCCTTTCAGGATTTGATGCGCAACGGTTATGACTTGTTGAAAAACCACTGCCAGATGAAACTCTCATCATCCACACTCTTTCTCTACCATCCTAGTCTAGGACCCCTCTACGAGATCATCAGCCAAAAAATTTGGGGTGGTGAGATCAATGAAGGCGGCGAGCTTCAGCTTGAAATTGCAGAGCTATTTTTAGATTACCTCACACTCGAGGGGAGTCTGCTTATTGAAGCCAAAAATCCCTGCGGTCACCTTGAGGGCCGCACCCTTCGTTACAGCGATCGATGCGGCAAATGTCGTTTAAGAAATGTCACGGTCCGTAACCGAGGGATCGACCGAGAGGCGGAAAATGTTTATTGGAAGAATCAGATCTCTCGCCATGAAACACTCAAAATCGTCCTTCTGGGCAGCGGAGAGTTTGAGGCCGAAGAGGCGACCTTTGTTGGCGACCAGACCATCGTAGTCCCTGATGGCGAGCGATGGACGGTTCGAGGTGATGAGATCACTAAGGAGTTAATTGATGGGCCGACATGGAAGTGGAGCTATCGGCGGGATGGGGAGCAGATCCGACTTGAGCAGCAGAGCGCCTGTCATATGCCCGCTTTGCAAGGTAGATAGGCCCCACTATCGCGAGGATAACCACACCGCTCATAATCATAATCGTCTGTACATGTTCCCCCGGGTAGTAGAAGAGGGGGGTAAAAAATTCAATAGCAACTTGTGCCACAGTCATCATCGTAGAGGCGAGATAGGAGGTGTGAAAAAGGGCTGGTCCCAACCCACTAATAATCATCATAATCCACATACAGTAACCGAAATTGACATTTTTTATCGAGGGAGCGTAGACTTTTCATATCCTGGAGATTTTTATGAAAGAAGAACTAGAGCAGAAATTAAAGAATTGCCAAAAGCGTATCCTTCATATGTGGAGGTATCTTTGACTTCGCAAAGAAGGAGAAGAAGGCCGCAGAGCTTGAGATACGGATGGAAGCCCCAGACTTCTGGGAGGACAACACCCAAGCTCAAGAGATAATTGCCGAAAGTAATGAGCTGAAAGGGTGGATCACCCCATACAATGAGCTAAAAAGCCGTTTTGAGGGAGTGGAGACGCTGCTCCCCGAAGCCTCCGAAATGGGGGACGAAGCGCTGGTCGATGAGCTGGTCGTTGAGCTCGACAAAGTGGAAAAGGAACTCTCCACTCTCGAAGTGCGTCGGATGCTCTCCGGGGAGATGGACAACAAAAACTGCTATCTCAGCATCAACGCCGGCGCCGGAGGCACTGAGGCGTGCGACTGGGTTTCCATGCTCAGCAGGATGTACGAGCGGTGGGCCGATCGCCGCGGATGGAAGATCGAAGTGGTCGATAGCGTCGAGGGAGATGTTGCCGGCATCAAAAGCATCACCTTCAAACTCACCGGCGACCATGCCTATGGCTATGCCAAAGCGGAGAAGGGAGTCCATCGGCTGGTGCGCATCTCACCGTTTGACAGCGGAGCCCGTCGCCATACTAGCTTTGCTTCGGTCGATGCAACGCCAGAGATCACCGATGATATCATCATCGAGATCACACCCTCCGAAATACGGATCGATACATTTCGTGCTTCTGGAGCAGGCGGGCAGCATGTCAATGTGACCGATTCGGCCGTGCGCATCACCCATATTGCGACTGGTATTGTTGTGACCTGCCAAAACGAGAGAAGTCAGACTCAAAACAAAGAGACCTGTCTCAAATTGCTCCGCTCTAAGCTCTATGAGAAGCAGATCATGGAGCGTAAAGAGTCGATGCAAGCGATGGAAGGGGAGAAAAAAGAGATTGCATGGGGCAGTCAAATCAGGAATTATGTGTTTCAGCCCTATACACTTGTCAAGGATACAAGAACGGGGCATGAAGCGGGAAATATCGGGGCTGTCATGGATGGAGAGCTTCTAGATGACTTTATCATCGCCTACCTAAAGGAATTCGGATAATGGAAGAGAAAGAAACCTCAAAAACTTCAGGAATTGAACTGCGCTACACCATAGCTGAGGACGCCGAACCTTTGCGCCACTGGCTTGATGAGCCCGGCATATTGAACGCCTTCCCGATGGCAGATCCTCTGGAGGTGGACGACTCAGTCAAGCACTGGATTAGCTTCAGCAAATACAAGAGCAGCTTGACCGCGCTCTCTGATGGCAAACCGTGTGGCCTGGCTACGCTCTGTTTGATGCCCTATCGAAAGCTGGCCCATCAATGTCTGGTCTCGATCATCGTCTCCAAGGAGTCTCGCAACAAAGGGGTCGGTACCCTCTTGATGAACAACATCATTCATCTCGCCAAAGCCTACTTTCGGATCGAAGTACTTTATCTCGAAATTTATGAAGGCAATCCAGCACTCTCCCTTTATCACCGCTTTGGTTTTAAAGAGGTGGGGAATCAGAAGTGCTTCATGAAAGAGGATAACGAGTATATCGGCAAAATCATCATGGAACGCATCTTGTGATCACCGAAACCATGATCGAAAGCTTCCGAACGCGACTCTCCAAGCAGTTCAAAATTCGGTGGGATCTGGTCATCAATGAAAATCGCTCGACCATGCTGAGTGTTTTAGACCGAAAAAGAGGGTTTGCCAGGCTCTCCGTCCATCGCATGTTTTTGGACGCCCCCGACGATGTCATCTCAGCGATCGCCCACTACGTCCGCGGGACGACACGGCGTGATAAGCGTATCCAGGATCTTCTTCTTCGCGGCTATATTCAGACCAATCTATGTCGATTTAACTACGCCCATCTTCTCGATGAAAAGAAATTCGTCACAAAAGGGAGATTTTACGATCTACAAACTATCTATGACCAGCTCAATGAGGAGTATTTTCAAAGCCTCAATCTTAAAATTACCTGGAACGGAACGTGGGGAATGAAAAAGCGGCGAAGAATCACCTTCGGGCAATATCTTGACCACCTCAACCTGGTCAAAGTTCATCGCATTCTCGACGACCCATTCTTCCCCGACTATTTTGTCTCCTTCATCGTCTATCATGAGATGGTACATAGCATTGTGCGCGGCTACATCGATAGCAGAGGGTTCTATCGGATCCATGGGGCCAAGTTTAAGAAGATAGAAAAAGAGTTTGTCGACTATGACAGAGCAATTAACTGGGAAAAAAAACATAGAAAAGAGTTTTTGAGAGATGGCTGGACATAGTAAATGGGCTAATATTAAGCACAAAAAAGATCGGGCTGACAAACAGAAGGGAAAACTCTTCTCTCGTCATGCCAAAGAGATCATTAGCGCAGTGAAGTTGGGCGGGCCTGATCCCAAGAGCAATTCCCGCCTACGCTTGGCGATTCAGAAAGCCAAAGCGATCAACATGCCGAGCGATAATATCGAGCGCAATATCAAAAAAGCCGCTAACCCCGATCAGGCAGACTTTCTGCCTCTGACCTACGAGATTTACGGGCATGGAGGGGTGGGGATTATCGTTGATGCCGTCACCGACAATAAAAATCGCACCGCCTCCGATATGCGGATTGCCACCAACAAGCGAGGCGGCACTATCGCCTCTCCCGGTTCCGTCGCATTCAGTTTCGATCGAAAAGGGGTTATCCAAGTCGGTAAGAGCGCTATCGATGAAGATAAACTCTTTCAAGAGGCTATAGAGGCTGGCGCAGAAGATTTCGAGAGTGCCGAAGAGAGCTATATGATCACCACCGATCCCAGCGAGCTCTACGCCGTGAAAGAGAAACTCGAAGCCAAAGGGTTCAAAGTCGATGAAGCCGAAATCGAAATGATTCCGCAAACCCTAATCGAATGTGATGAGGAGACCTCAAAGTCCAACATGGCCCTTATCGAGTGGCTGGAGGATCTCGAAGATGTCAACGCCGTCTACCATAACCTCGATCTCTAAACTCTTCGCTATCGCCCACCACTTTGCCGATCAAGAAGGAACAGCGCTGCTCTACTCCGGCGGCGACCACGACTCTGCCCACACCTCTACCCTCTTTCTCTTTCCCTACGAGAAGATCACCCTCTCGGCCGCTCCTGGCTGCTGGAACCGGTTAAAAAAAGCCCTCGGCTCTACTCCCGACGCTGTGGGCTATCTCGGCTATGAGATGGGCTGTTTTGCCGATCCCGATCGAGAGATTCCCTATTTGTCCCCCCAAACTCCCGACGCCCTCTTCTATCGCTCAGCCCTTATCATCCGCTTTGATCATCGTACTCAAAAAACCACCATCATTGCGCAGAAAGATAAAATCCCTAAGCCCTATCGCTCCCTCGACTGGATCCATGATCTCAAGCTTCCTCCCATAGCGCCTACCTCTCCACTGAAACAGGTCTACGCTTCCGATACCCCCGAGAGCTATCTCGACAAAATCACCAAGATCAAAGAATTGATTCTCGATGGAGAGCTCTACCAGGTCAACCTCTCACAAGAGTTCCATTTTGCCGGTAAAACCGATCCCTTTGCCTATTTTCGCCAAGTCACCAAGATCAATCCTGCCCCATTCTCTGCCTATCTCAACTGCGGCGAGTTTACCATCGTCTCCTCCTCTCCCGAGCGATTCTTGAAAAAAGAGAACGACCAGCTCGAGACCCGTCCGATCAAAGGCACCTCTCCCCGCAGAGCGAATCCCAAAAAAGATCAGGCCAGCCGCGACTACCTTCAGAACTCCGAAAAAGAGCGCGCAGAGCTTTTGATGACCACCGATCTCATGAGAAACGACCTTAGCCGTGTCTCACGGCCCAAAACCGTCCAAACAGAGGCTCTCTGGCAGCTCGAAACCTACACCAACGTCTACCATCTCCTCTCTATCATCAAAGGCAGAGTAGAACCACATTCCCATCCTATAGATATTCTGAGAGCCATCTTTCCCGGCGGTTCCATTAGCGGCTGCCCCAAACTACGAGCCATGGAGGCGATCTTTGAGTTTGAAAAGCGACCTCGTGGAATCTATACCGGCTCGATAGGTTATTTTGATGGATGCGGGAACTTTGATTTCAACATCGCTATCCGCACCCTGGTGGTCTATCCAAACAAGGTGCAGATCCAGCTTGGAGGGGCTATCGTGATTGACTCTGATCCCGTCCGGGAATTTGAAGAGACCCTCCACAAAGGCCGTTCTTTGTTTACGGCCCTTGGAGCTGAGGATTTGGTAATATAAAAACCGCAGCTCTCTGTTTTAACCGCCGATTATTTATCCAAGCACAAAACGTTGATCAACTTTCACCTGGTGCAGGTTCAAAAATTTAAGATATTCTTCGTCAAAGGAAATTGAAGCGTGATGTTGCTCTTGATTTCGAATATATTCTTGGATGTTTTCTAAAATAGAATAGCTGACAGTAAAAGAACCATATCCTTCCTGCCATGCAAAATCTCTCAGTGCAGGAAAATTTTTGTGCATCCACAAAGAAGACGAACTCTTAATATCTCGAACTAAAGAAGAAAATTTGTCGAGGGAATTGAGCTTGATAAGCAAATGAACATGATCCTGCATCCCACCAATTTCTAAGAGTTTAGCATCGTAATTCTTGATGATGCCACCCATATAGGAATAGAGACGAGGCTGGACTTCTGAAGAGATCCACGATTGACGATTTTTTGTGGACCAAATGAGATGAAAAAAATGAATTTTGTACGAATGGGTCATACGTCTCTTATACCGCTACCGCGGCTATATTTTTTTAAATCACCTGTACCCCGCGTTCCAGCGAAGGCCTTCGGCCAGCGCCTCCACACGGGGCTGTGGCCTTTGATCGCTGCCGCGATCCTCCATGAATATATTTTTCCCCAACACATGTGTCTCAAACGTAAGCATAGTGTATTATTTGCTCGTATTGAAACAAGCGCGAAAGAGATTTGAGCATGGGCACGTATTGAGGTTAGGGATAATTTATCTGAGGAGGATCGCGGTAG
>JAAKFT010000033.1 GCA_011064935.1 Chlamydiota bacterium
TAGTCAACGAGAAGATTCGGGAGAATCGGCCTGTGGAAACCTTCGAAATCTCCTACGAAGAGGTGCAGAAACAGAAAGGGATCAAGCAGTTTTTCGGCGAAAAGTATGGAAAAAGAGTGCGAATGGTCGACATCGACTACTCCAAAGAGCTCTGTGGAGGAACACACACCTCTGCTGTAGGTACTATCGGATACTTCAAGATCGTCTCTGAGGGAAGCATTGCTGCCGGCGTCCGTAGGATTGAAGCGGTCTCCGGCGAAGAGGCGGAAGAGGTCACCTATAACCTCGAGAATTTCACCACCAAGGTAGGCGAACTGCTCAAAGCACAACCGGGGCAGCTTCTAGAGAAGATTCAAGGGCTGGCCGATGAGAAAAAACAACTCACCTGCACAGTAGCCTCTTTGAAAAAAGAACTCTTCTCCCTTGAAATGGACTCCATGACCGATCAGATCGAGAGTGTCGGCTCGGTATCTTGTCTCATTCGAGAACTCCCTCTCGACCCCAAAGAGCTCAAAGAGTGCGCTCAGACGATGATGGAGAAACAAAAATCACTCGCCCTCTTCTTTATCTCCAAAGAGAAAGAGAAGTGTACTCTTTTCGCCCAACTCTCACCCGATCTGGTGACAAGAGGGATCCACGCCAACGCCTGGATCGCTGCCATCGCTCCCATTGTTGAAGGACGAGGTGGTGGTAAAAAAGAGAGCGCCCAAGGGGGCGGCACCGCACTTAATAAAATACCTGAAGCCCTTAGCCAAGCCCGCAAATGGATCCAAGAGAACTCTACCTAAAAAATCCACCTATCCAGGAGTTTTGCCAGCTTGTTCAAAAAGAGAAGGCTCTCTTGATCGAAGAGATTTGGGATAGCCCCAAAGCCCTTCTCGCCTCTCTGGCGCGACAAGAGTGCGGCAAAAGGATCGTGATCATCACCGGCGGCGAGAGAGAGGGACGTCTCTTCGACGACTTTGCTTTTTTTTACAAGGGTTCAGTTGTCGAATTTCCTGCGTGGGAGACCCTCCCCTCCGAAGATGTCCCCCCCAGCCCCGATATCGTCGGTGAACGGTACAAGATCCTCCAAGAAAAACCGGATATCATCCTAACCTCGCTCCAAGCCTGCTTGCAGCGGCTTCTCCCTCCCGATCGCCTAGACCAGCTCCACCTCGTCTTGAAAACCGGCGAGACTCACTCTTTCGACACACTCCCCGATCGGTTAACTGAGATGGGCTACCACAGAAAAGCGATCGCCGCCGATAAGGGAGAGTTTGCCATTCGTGGCGGGATTATCGATATCTTTCCAGTCTCCTCGCCCGACCCCGTCCGCATCGAGTTTTTTGAGGACGAGATCGAGTCGATCCGTACCTACGACCCCGTCTCTCAGGTCTCGGTCGGCAAAATCAGTAAAATCCTCATCACACCCGGCGAAGAGCTCGAACTGCTCCATGAAGAGCCGAAGCTGTCCACCCTTTTTGACTACCTCGGCCCCGAAACTATCGTAATCTTCGACGATCTGCTCGCCCTCGAAGATAAATATGTCTCCCTCAAAACCATGCTGGGCAAAAAAACCCGCACCTTTGGCACTCTCGAAGAACTTCTCGCCACCATCGAACCGCTGCAGAAGATCTACTTCACCTCCTCGCCCATCGAAGAGCTCTCAGAAATAAAAGTCATCACCCGTCCCAACAAGCTCGCCTTCCAATTTTTTGATCACGAGCTGACCGCAGAGCGGTGGCGCAACCCCTTTCTCCCTCTCTTCCCCACCATCTGCCCTCCCGAGATCAACCTCGATGAGTTTTCCGCTGACAACTTTTTGGAGGCTCTGAAAAAGCTCTCCATCACCTATCACTTTCTCACATCTACAGAGTCCGAAGAGAACTCTCTCAAGAAACGGGTTGGCGATCTTCCCGCTACTTTTGGGCGAGGCTACCTCTCCAGCGGTTTTATGCTCGAAGAGCCCTCTTTCGCGCTGATCCCAATGACCGAACTCACCCACCACTACAAAGTGCGTCGGCAAAAACAACGCTCCCACTACCACTCTCTTCCCGTCGAGATGTTTGCTCTCTCAGCCGGCGAGACCATTGTCCACGAAAAGAACGGGGTCGGGCGCTACCTCGGCGTGGAGAAGCGACCCAACCATGTCGGTGTAGAGACCGAGTACCTCCTACTCGAATATGCCGAAGGGGCCAAGCTTTACGTCCCCATGGAGCAGGCCAACCAGATCAGTAAATATATCGGAGCAGGCGACGAGGTCCCCACCTTTCACACCCTCGGCAGTAGTCGTTGGAAGAGAACCCGCGAACGGACCGAACAGGCCATTGTCGGTTACGCCAAAGACCTTTTGCAAATGCAGGCCGAAAGAGCCTCCAAGGGGGGCTTTTCCTTTCCTTCAGATAGCGAGCAGGTCTCGCAATTTGCCAATGACTTTCCCTACATCGAGACTCCCGACCAGGTCGAGGCGATTGCCAAAGTGAGCGATGACATGCTCTCCAACCGGTCAATGGATCGACTGGTGCTCGGCGACGTTGGCTATGGCAAGACAGAGATCGCCATGCGTGCCGCCTTCAAAACCGTCATCGATGGCAACAAGCAGGTCGCTATCCTCGTCCCAACCACCGTACTCGCCATGCAGCACTTTGAGACCTTCTCTGAGCGGATGGCCAACTTTCCAATCAAGATCGGACTGCTCTCCCGCTTCTGTTCGCCCAAGGAGATCAAAAAGACCATCGAAGGGATTGGTGACGGCACCGTCGACATCGTCATCGGCACCCATCGTATCGTCAGCAAAGATATCGACTTCAAAGATCTCGGCCTCATGATCATCGATGAGGAGCAACGTTTTGGCGTCCGAACCAAAGAACACCTCAAGAAGTTCAAAAAAGATATCGACTGCATCACACTCTCTGCCACACCCATCCCTCGCACACTCTACATGTCCCTCGTCGGAGCGCGCGACATGTCCCCCATCAACACCCCTCCTGAAGACAGACTCCCCATCCAGACCATCGTCTGCTCCGCTTCTGACCAAATTATCAAAAATGCTCTCCTGCGGGAATTGGCTCGCGATGGACAGGCTTTTTTCATTCACAACCGGGTTGAGACAATCTTTCAGATGGCCGATCGAATCCGCAAACTCATCCCCGAGGCGCGCATTGTTGTCGGTCATGGTCAAATGCCCTCGTCAGAGCTAGACACCGTCTTCCACGCCTTCAAAAACGGCCAAGCCGACATCCTTGTCTCCACCACGATCATCGAAACTGGGATCGACATCCCCAACGCCAACACTATTTTGGTAGATCGCGCCGATCGTTTTGGCCTAGCCGATCTCTACCAGATCCGTGGCCGCGTCGGCCGCTGGAACAAAAAGGCCTTCTGCTACTTTCTTGTGCCCAATACACACAATTTAAGCGAAATCGCCCGAAAGCGGCTCTCCGCTCTCAGTTCCTCCAGCGGTTATGGCGGAGGAATGAAGATAGCTATGAGGGACCTGGAAATCCGAGGCGCCGGCAACATCCTCGGCACCCAGCAGTCAGGCCATGTCTCAAGCATCGGCTTCCACCTCTACTGTAAACTTCTCAAAAGAGCTATCAAAGCCTTCAAGAGTAAGCGTACTCCCCTACTCTTCACCGATATCAAGATGGAGTTCCCCTATCCGGCCCATCTTCCCAGCAACTACATCAATGAGATCACCCTGCGTATGGAGATCTACCAGCGGCTCGGAGATTGCGAAGGTGAAGAGGAGGTCGACAAACTCTTTGATGAGATCCACGACCGCTTTGGTGCCCCTCCCCGTCAAGTCGAGTGGCTCTACCGACTCACACGGATCCGCCTCTTTGCTGCACAGAAAAAGATCACCCTACTTAGACTGACAAAGAGGGTCCTACTGATAGAAAAGGGGCGCGGGAAACAGGTAAAAATGATCATAGAGCCCCCCAAAAGCCCTCAAGAGTTAGAAACAATGATTTTAGAGACTTTGAAAAAGATCCTGTCCTAGGATATAGTCCCTCGCATGTCTTTGATCGATGCTCTCCACTGCAAAAACCAGGGCCGCCCTCCCATCTGGCTGATGCGTCAAGCTGGCAGATATATGCCAGAGTACCAAGCCCTCAAAAAGCAGCACACGCTCCAGGAGATGTTTCACACCACGGAGCTGATCACCCAGGTCACCAAACTCCCTATCCAACTACTCGATGTGGACGCTGCCATTATCTTCGCCGACATTTTGACCGTTCTAGATGGACTTGGGGCGGAGTGGAATTTTGAAGAGGGCGTCGGGCCGGTTATCCATGCCACCAATCTTCAGAGAAAAGACCCCGAGAAGAGCTATCGCTACCTCACGAAGGCAATCCAATCGCTGAAACAAGAGCTCTCAGTGCCGCTCATTGGCTTTGCTGGCGGTCCCTTCACCGTTGCCACTTATCTGATCGAAGGCAAAACCTCTCGAGAGTTTCGCAAGACCAAAAGGCTGCTCTTCACCGACCCCGAGAAGTTTCACCAGCTGCTCGGGACCATAACCGACGCCACCATCGACTACCTCACCCTTCAAATCGAAGCCGGTGTAGATGTGATTCAGCTCTTTGACTCATGGGCCTCTATTCTGGGTATCCGAGAACTGCGTGAGTTCTGCTTCCCCTACATCCAAAAGATCATCCATGGAATCCCCAATATTCCAACCATCTTCTTCTGCCGCAACTCCTGCCTTTTGGCCTCCGAACTCTCCAAGTTGCCAGTTTCAGCCCTTAGTCTCGACTGGACCGGCGAAATCAACTGCTTCAGACCTGCAAATATGGCTGTCCAAGGCAACCTCGACCCAGCCGTGCTCTACTCCTCGACCCAAACCATCCAAGCGGCCGCAGAGCGGCTTCTCAAAACGATGGAGGGCGATCCAGGATATATCTTTAATCTCGGCCACGGGATCTATCCCGATACTCCGTTTGAAAATGTGAAATTTCTCGTCGATTATGTTAAGAGATCTTGCAAAGTATCATAAGCCCGCGCCCCGCTACACCAGCTATCCCACCGCTCCCGAGTGGGGAGCGCTAGGCAGTTCCACCTATCTCGAGAATCTGAAGAGCTTCGCAAAGAGCGACAAACCCCTCTCACTCTACTTTCATATCCCCTTCTGCCATAAAATCTGTCTCTTCTGCGCCTGCGCGGCGATCGCCAATCGCAAAATCGAGAATGAGAAACGCTATGTCGATGCTCTCTGCAAAGAGATTGACCTTGTTACCCAAGCTCTGGGCAAGAAACTAACCGTCCCTCAGATCCACTTTGGTGGCGGAACCCCGACCAAACTCTCCGAAAAATTGATGAGCCAGCTCTTTGAAAAGATCACCACCTCTTTTGAGATCGACTTCTCCAAAGAGGTGGCGATCGAGATCGATCCTCGCACCGTCTCCCCCGAAAAACTGCGCTTTCTTCGCGACCTGGGCTTCAACCGCGTCAGCTTTGGCGTCCAAGATGTCGATCCCAAAGTCCAAGAAGCGATCAAGCGACGACAGTCCGCTGAAATGACCGAGGAGACCTACCTGTGCGCCCGAGAACTTGGCTTCGAAGGGATCAACCTCGACCTCATCTACGGCCTTCCCTACCAAACCCGGAAGAGTTTCAGCCGAACAGTGGAGACCATCCTCACTCTTCGGCCCGACCGGATCGCCCTCTTTTCCTACGCCAAAGTCCCCTGGCTCAAGCCCCACCAAAAAGCAATCCGCGATGAGACCCTCCCCTCCACAGAAGAAAAGTTTAAAATCTACGAAGCTGCCCGCCAGGCTTTCATAGAAAATGGGTACGTCGCCATCGGCATGGACCACTTTGCCCTAGAAACAGATGAGATGGCCCGCGCCTATCACGACAAAACCTTGCGCCGCAACTTTCAGGGCTACACCGTAGAGCACGCCGAAGATAGCATCGGTTTTGGGATCACAGCCATTGGCTACCTTGAGAAAAGCTACTTCCAAAATCTCAAAGGACTCGTGCCTTACTACACTTCACTCAACAATGCTGAACTTCCAATCTGCCGCGGCCTTATCCTCAACAAAGAAGATCTTATCCGCAAATGGGTAATCCACACCCTCATGTGCACCTTTGAGCTGAACAAAGAAGAGTTTGCCCAAAAGTTCGGCCTGAACTTCGATCACCATTTTGCCCATGAACTCGAGAAGCTCGAAGAGAGTGAACTCATACACATCACTCCTCAAAAACTCATCGCTACTCCACTAGGAGAACTCTTTATTCGCAACAGCGCGATGGTCTTTGATGACTATTTAAACAAAAAAACCACACAACCCCAATTTTCACAGTCGATATGAAAAAACACATTCTAATTTTAGGCGCGGGCATCTCGGGACTTTCTACTGCCTGGTATCTCAACAAACGGTTCAAAGATGAAATTAAAGTGACCATCGTTGAAAAAAGTAACCGCGTGGGCGGTTGGATCCAGACTATCAACAAAGATGGTTTTCTCTTTGAACGCGGCCCTCGCGGCTTCCGTCCCCACCCCACGACGTTGGCTCTTGTCCGAGAGCTCGGCCTCGATAAAGAGCTGATCTATGCCGATCCTGCTGCCAAGAGACGCTATCTCTACATGAACCAGAAGCTCCAACCTATTACGCCTCCTTTTCTCTTGCGTCTTGGCCTGCTCTCCGTCCTCTGGAGAGAACGCAAAATCCCCCCATCTACCGAAGAAGATGAGTCGATCGAGAGCTTCTTCCTCCGTCGCACCAACCGTCGCCTAGCAGAAACCCTGATCGATCCCCTCACCACAGGGATCTTTGGTGGCGACTATCGCAAACTCTCAATCCGCTCCTGCTTTCCCACCCTCCATGAGTGGGAGCAACAACACGGCTCTATTATCCGAGGAATGCTAGCCACCCGCAAAACAAGAACAAAAAGTAAAGGACCCCTCTGCTCCTTTCGCGAAGGAATGGAGACGCTTCCCAAGAGACTTGCAGAGAGACTCCCCGCTGAAATCAAGCTGGCTAGCTCTCCCGAAGGGATAGAAGCTGACCACACCATCTCCTGCCTTCCTCCACCCGATCTACCACGTGTCACCCTCACAACCGTCGGCTTGGGCTACCGCTCGCCTGTCCTGAAAAAACGAGGATTTGGCTATCTGATTCCCTCCAAAGAGAAAGAAACTATTTTGGGAGTGACATGGGATTCAGAGATCTTTCCTATCCAGAACCAAGAGAATCAGACCCGGCTCTGTGTGATCCTCCGAGAGTCCGAAGATCCGCTGCAGACGGCTCAAGAGGCTTTAGAGCGCCATCTTGGCATCACGGCAGGGCCTGATGTTTGTGAGATCAATGTAGCCAAGAACGCGATACCCCAGCTCACTGTAGGCCATCACAAACGGGAGTATGAGGGAGTTTGCAGCGTGGGCATCAACAACTGCATTGTCCACGCCGAAAAAGTGGCATCAACAGGATTTGGCGCTCACAAGTTGGGAATCACAAGCGCGATTTGAAGAAAATTGTTGCTCCGCTCCCGCGGCGCGAATTCTAATGAATCCACATAACCCCACGTTCCGCTTCGCTGCACGCGGGGCTAGAAAGAGTGCGATCGCTACCGCGATCATCCTGAGAATATTCTCCAAATCTCATAACCTGAATACCAGAGATCGTGGATTCAGAAGGACGCTATCGCAACCTATTACACGTGAATGCAACAATGGATCGCGGTAGCGATCAAACTCTTTCTAGCCCCGCGTGCAGCGAAGCGGAACGTGGGGAAACAGGATAAAAAGAACAGCGCCGCGGAAGCGGCGCAACTTTCGCATCTGTCACAGCAGCACAATCCCCTAAGACGAGATACCCTCTGAACGCTTACCTAGAATCCAGCTTTGCTCTATATTGAATCGAATTTTCTAGTTCTTGCACTAAATCACAGTTTTACTATTTTTGTGATGTTTCTTCATGCAATTAAATCTTGCACAAAAATCACAAAAAGCTGTTTTTGTGTTATTTTACTTTGATGGGCTTGGAGTGATAGTTGTATTCCGAGAGGGTTTCAAAGCCGTTGCACTCGATGGAACGAATGACGTTTCCTTGAATGTCATACTCTTTGCTCTCTTGAGTGCCATCGGGATGGATGATATGGATAATCCTGCCTAGGGTGTCGTGCTGGTAGCAGGTTTCTTATCCTCCCCGTGTTGCTCTGGGAGTTTCAGATAACGTAATATCACCTATGGGCTGAATGTTCAGCTCCGAAGAGCAAAATTTATTAGACTGAATTTTTCCATATCCATGTACGTAAAGGAACATTTGAGCACCTAAAGGAGTCGGAACAACAACTATCCCATCAGAATCGGCCTTACTGTATCCTTTTATCACATGATTTTTAGAGCCACACCTATAATTACTACTGAGTAACCCCTTTTGAGCTAAGCCGATGATTGAATGGTCTAAGATCATAGCGCAATCTTCGTTGCTTTCAAAGGCCATCCCTTGAATATAGGCTTTTGCTGGAACAAACATTTCGAGTTTCGAAGCTTCGTTTCCTTTTGAGATTTCCTTTTGAGTATCAAGATGACTATTTCGAAAAAAGGAATATAGGAGATAATGAGTGCGAATTTCATAATTAGACATAGATTCAATAATACGCAGATGTGAAATTGTTCTGTCATCTCGTGATATTGCTGTTCTAGAAGAAGCTAAAAAAACCTTAAAATAAAGAACTCCTTTCTTTTCAGTGACGAAAAACAAGGAGTTTCTGATGCGTAAACGCAAGTGGCAACAGTATAACAAACAGTTTGAAAAAATGGGAAGCCTAACTTCCCTCATCGATCAAAATATCCCCCTCTTCAACGTCATAGAGCCGAGGGATCAGCTTTGTGGCTTTATTTTTCGCGAACGGTACAAGTAGCTTTCTGGTTGAAGAGAAAGAGTACCAATAAAAGACCAAAAAGGCTGAGGCCTGCAGCAAAGAGGGAGACAACCTTGAAGGCTGACTGGAAGGAGTGGGTGTTAGCATAGACCGTATAGTAAATACCACTCATGAGAGCGATCCCTAAGGTAGCTGCCAACTGGCGGAGCGAGGTGGTCATCCCAGAGGCAGAGCCTAGTTTCTCAGGGGAAACGTTGCTCAAGGCAGCTGCAAAACCGGGAGAGAGAATCATGGTCACTCCGCAACCGAATGGAATAAGCCCCGGAAGGAGTATGGCGATAGAGCCCCTGGAAGCAAAAATGGTCAGCCAGAGGAGGGAGAAGACGAGAGAAATAAAGCCGAGGGACATGGGGAGGCGAAAGCCAAAGCGATCGGCTAGATATCCTCCAATCGGTGCAAAGATGAGCACAGGAAGTGAGGCGAGGACAATTAATACCCCGGTTCTAGCAGGACTGAAGTTGAGTTCATTTTGGAAATAGATAGCCCAAAGCACATTGACCATGAGAAGAAATTGGGTGATGAAGATGGCCAGATTGGCGTGGAAGAAGAGGGGCTGCTTAAAGATAGATAAGTCGAGGAGTGGGTGGTCGTTGCGGCGAGACGTTAGGATGAAGGTAAAAAGCAGCGCAATAGAGGCGGCAAAAAAGGAGAGGGTGAGGGGCGAGCTCCAATGCCATCGCTCTCCTTCCATTAGGGCAACGACAAACAAAACAATCGCAAGGCTGAGTGTGATCGCTCCGGTGAAATGAAAGCTCCCTTTTTTCTTTTCTCCAGGAGAGAGGAGCCAGTAGACCATAGCAAGGCCAAAAATAACGATGGGCAGGTTTACCCAGAAGATAAAGCGCCAGCTGAGATATTCTGTGAGAAAGCCGCCGACGACAGGTCCTAGCATCATAAAGATGGAGCTGAGACCTGTGTTAATACCAATGGCACGGGCCCGCTTACCAGCAGGAAAAAGTTCTATGAAAAGGGCGCCAGTGGTGGGAATGAGGAGCGCTCCTCCGGCTCCTTGGATCACCCTTCCGGCGATTAGTGACCAAGTAGCATAGCTGAGACCACCTATGATAGAGCCGAGTCCAAAGATGGTGAGGCCAACAAAGTAGGTATTGCGCATGCCAAAGAGGTCGTAGAGTTTTCCTCCGATGATCATCAGGGTCATGAGGGTGAGGAGATAGGAGTTGACGACCCAGACGAGGCCGGTACCGGAAAGGTTCATCTCTCGTTGGATGGTTGGAAGGGAGACGGGCATGATGGTATTATCGAGAAAGACCAGGCCAGTGGCAGCCATGGTAACTAGGAGCACCCACCATTTATTGTGTTTATTCACTTTTCATTGTATCCAATTTTTTGTAACTATTCATTCTTATGCATTAAAGGTTCCAGTGCTGGACGATGGGAAAGTGGCGCCCGGCAGTAAAGGCTTTTTTGGTTACGCGAAGCCCTGGAGGGGCTTGTTTTCGTTTGTACTCGTTGAGATGGATCTTGCGTACCAGCTCTTTGACGAGAGGAAGGGAAAATTTGTTCTTTTCGGCTATCTCTTCTGGAGAGAGATGTTCTTCAACATATTGCTCAAGCACACGATCGACGACGGTATAATCTGGAAGGGTATCGCTATCTTTCTGATCGGGGCGCAGCTCAGCGGAGGGAGGTTTATCGATAATTGCCTGAGGAATGACTTCGCCGTTTCGATTAATCCAGTTGGCAAGAGCATAGACCTGTTGTTTGGTGGCGTCGCTTAAAACGGCTAGGCCGCCGCACATATCCCCATAGAGAGTGGCATATCCCATGGCCATCTCGCTTTTGTTTCCGGTGCTCAAGAGAAGATATCCCAGCTTGTTGGAAAAGGCCATGAGAATCATGCCGCGTATTCTTGCTTGGAGGTTCTCTTCGGTGGAGTCAGGAGCTTTCCCTTCAAATTGGGGCTCAAGAATGTCGAGAAAGTCTGTGAAGGGTTTTTCGATGGAGAGCGCTTTGAAGGTAATGCCTAGATTATCTGCCAATTTTTTGGAGTCGGTGAGACTCTCCTTGGAGGAGTAGCGAGAGGGTAGGCCGAGTGCAAGAATGTTCTCTTTGCCCAGAGCTTCGGCGGCGATAGGAGCGACGACAGCGGAGTCGATACCGCCAGAGAGTCCAAAGCAGGCGCGTTTAAATCCTTGTTTGTGGAAGTAGTCTCTCACCCCAAGAACAAGGGCACGGTAGAGCTCTTCAATGGGATCGGGAGCTAGTGTGATGAGCGGATAGTTCTTCTCAGTGTCGATGATGTGGAGCTCTTCTTCAAAACCTTTGGCACAGCTTCGTAGATTGCCCTGCCCATCGACGTAGAGGCTATATCCATCGAAGATCAGGCTGTCATTGCTACCGACTTGATTGCAGTAGAGGAAGGGGCAGCACAAGGTTTTGGCAGCGGAGTGGCAGACATAGAGGCGAAGTTTTTGTTTGTGAAAGTAGTAGGGAGAGCTGGAGAGGTTGACAACGAGATCGGGTTGCAGATCCTTGAGCTCTTCGACAGGATCGCGCAGGTAATGGGTATAGGTCACTGCTTTGGCGTGCTGCCAGATATCTTCGCAGATAGTGACGCCGACTTTTTTGCCTCCAATCTCCCAAATAGTGGGGCGAGCGCCAGGTTCAAAGTAACGTCTCTCAGAAAAAACGTCGTAATCTGGGAGGAGGATCTTGTCCTGAAAGCCGATGAGCCGCTTATCTTCGATAATGGCTGCGCTGTTATAGAGCCGCTTCTCTCCACGTGAGGGATGCACTGTGCCGACCACTACAGCAATGCCTTGGGTAGCTGCAACGATGGTGTCAAGCTCATCCTTCATCGCCTGGATAAAGCTCGGCATAAGCAGAAGATCCTCGGGGGGATAGCCGCAGAGGGTCATCTCAGGAAAGACGACGAGCTGGGCGCCAGCCTGGCGAGCTGCTTCAATTCTATCGATGATCTTGTCGCGATTGTATGCCAGGCTACCAATGATAGGGTTAATCTGTGCAAGGGCTATTTTCATTTAAGTCTATCCTCCAAAGTCATCCAATACGATATTTTCACGAGGCACACCATAATCGTCGAGCAATTTGAGTACACTGACATTATGCATCGGGGGTCCGCAGACATAGTAGAGAGCCTCCTCAGGTTCTTCCATCGCCTTAAGTTGGCCTAGCTCAAAAGCTCGGAAGAGAAAGTTGGTCTTGAGGGGATCGTCTTTGGGCCAACCAGCTTCTAAATCTTCAGGAAGAGGTTCGGAGAGAGCCAAATGGTAACGAAAGTTGGGAGAGGCCTGATCTAGCTTTTCAAACTCTTCTTGGTAGATATTCTCCTTGATCGATCGGGCGCCATACCAAAAATCCACCTCTCTTTGGGTCTTGTCCGTTTTGAAGAGCTGCATCACATGACTGCGCCCAAAAGAGGAGCCGGCCCCTCCGACAAGAAAGATCAGCAGTCTTTGATCTTCGATCATAAAAGATTCGCCAAAGGGACCCGACAGGGTAATCTTGTCGCCGGGTTTTAGACCAAAGGTGTAGGAGGAGCAGATGCCCCAGGGAATGTTTTCTTCCATCTGTTTTTTGACAAAAGGCGGAGTGGCAATGCGAATGGTGAATTTCAAAGTTCCTCCTTCGGCAGGATAGGAGGCCAGGGAATAGGCGCGAATAACTTCATCGCAAGCGATATGGCTAAAATCAATAGCGCGGCCAAAGATACCGTACTTCTCCCAGTCGGCGTAGTATTTGGGATCCATGGTCTTCTTCCAATCGTCTGTATGGGTTTTGAATGGAGGAACGTGGATCTGTAGATAGCCTCCTGGTCTATAGGGAATCTCCTCCCCTGCTGGCAGCTCGACGACTAGCTCTTTGATAAAAGTGGCTACGTTTTCATTGCTGATGACCTTTGCCTCCCACTCTTGAACTGTGAGAAAACGCTCTTCAATATGGAGATGGAGGTCGTTTTTGACTTTGAATTGGCAGGAGAGGCGCCACCCCTCTTGCAGCTGTTTTTTGGTAAAAGTGGCTCGGTCAGTCTCCAGCGGCTCCCCCTCTCCTTCGGTGACTTGCAAACGACACTGCTTGCAGGTGGCCTTTCCTCCGCAGGGAGAAGGGATCGCAATATCTTCGCCCAAAAGGGCGGCGAGAAGAGTCTGTCCTCCTGAGACTGTTTTAGTCAAAGAGCCATCTTCATTGATCTTGAGTTTACAGGGAGCGGTTCGGACAAACTTTTTGCGGATATACAAGATCATCGCCGTCAACAAAATGCCAATAACGATGAAGGCTGCTACGGCAAAACCAGTAACCGTCAAACCTTGAAAAAAAACGGATTCAAATTGCGCTAGCAAGGGTATCTAAATGTGTTTTGGTTGATCAATCCTATATCACAAAAGAAAATTATGTTACATCAAAGACCGTCAACTACTCCTTCCTAAAGGAAGGAACTTGTAGCTAGCCTTATGCGGCCGCTACCATCGGCACATTGACTGGTGCCGTTGCCAAGACAGCAGCCTTGGCAAGCTTGCAGAGATTGATTGCAGCGTTGCAATCACTGTGCTGATAGCTTCCACAGTTCGAACATTTAAAGAGGTGTTTGTGTCTCTGACCCATAGATTCGCATCTAGAACATGTCAAAGAGGTATATTGAGGATTGACATAGACGACCCGAAGGCCC
>JAAKFT010000034.1 GCA_011064935.1 Chlamydiota bacterium
ATCTTGGCTCCCTTTGCCGAAGGGAAAAAGGGGGGATTTAAGGATGATTTTCAGGGTTTTTTGCGAAAAGGGTTTATGCGAGCACGTGTCGACGGAAAGATCGTCGATCTAAATGAGGAGATCTCTCTAGACAAGAACCTGACTCACGACATCGATATCGTGATCGATCGACTGGTGATTCAACCGGAATCCTTCTCGCGGGTTGCTGAAGCTGTGATGTCCGCCCTTGAGATGGGTAGTGGTGTGCTCAAAGTCTTGAACATGACCCACGAGGAAGAGACGCTCTACTCCACCCATGCCTACTCCCAAAAATCGGGGCTCTACTACTCTTCTCTAGAACCTCATGACTTCTCTTTCAACAGCCCGACCGGCATGTGTCCCTCCTGTCATGGGATGGGCCGAACACTAGAGTTTGATCTCAACCTTATCATCGACACGGATAAGAGTATTGCCGAGGATTGTTGCCAGGTAGCGAGCTCCTATCAAACCGTGCGCCATGGCAACATCTACGACAACCTCGCCGAGCTCTATGACTTTGATGTGAACACTCCCTGGAAAAAACTCTCCAAAAAGGGGCAGAAACTCTTTCTCTATGGGACCGAGAAAAAGTGGACAAAGATGCACTTTGTCCATCCCACTCGCGATCTCTCATGGAGTGACTATGTGATGTGGCGAGGAGTGCTGCGCGAAGCGAGGGAGCGCTATGAGCAAGCCAAAAGCGTGGGGTATAAGAAACGAATGGAAGCACTGATGATCAATCAGGTCTGCAGCAGCTGCCAAGGATCTCGCCTTCGCGCCTACCCTGCGGCAACGCTTTTGAGTGGCAAGAGGATCGCCGACCTGTCGGCGATGACCATCGCTGACGCTCTGCAATTTTTCCAATCTCTACAACTGGCTAAGTCGGAAAAAATCATCGCAGAAGAGCTTCTAAAAGAGATCACCGAGCGGCTGCAATTCTTGATCGATGTGGGGCTCCACTATCTCTCGCTCAACCGGACGGCTCCTACGCTTTCGGGCGGAGAGAGTCAGAGAGTCCGTCTCGCCTCGCAGGTGGGGTGCGGTCTGGTGGGTATCACCTATGTTCTCGATGAACCGTCGGTTGGACTCCATCCCCGTGACAACAAAAAACTGATCGCAACACTCAGCCAGCTCCGCAACATGGGCAACACGGTAATTGTCGTAGAACACGATGAGGAGACGATCTGGGCAGCAGACCGAGTGGTCGACTTTGGCCCAGGGCCAGGAAGAGCAGGTGGAGAGATCATCGTCAATGGTTCGCACAAAGAACTTTTGGCTAATCCTCGTTCCATCACTGGGGCCTATCTCAGCCGAAAAAGAGCGATTCCCATTCCCAAAAAGAGACGCAAACCCACCAAAGAGGTGATCAAACTCTTTGGTGCCTGCCACAACAACCTCAAAAAGATCGACGTAAAGATACCGCTCGAAGCTCTGGTGGCGGTGACGGGAGTCTCTGGATCGGGAAAGTCCTCCCTCATTGTTGACACACTCCATCCCATTCTTGCCAATGCGCTCCACCACGCAGAGAAGATCCCTGGAAAATATCAAAAAATCAGCGGCCTCAAAAAGATCGATAAAGTCATCGCGATCGATCAGTCCCCGATCGGACGCAACCCCCGCTCCAACCCAGCGACCTACATCAAAATTTTCGACGAGATCCGCTCCCTCTTCAGCCGACTACCTGAGAGCGTGGCGCGGGGCTACCAGCCCGGGCGGTTTAGCTTCAACGTCCGCGACGGCTCCTGTCCACAATGTCATGGGATGGGCATGCTCCGGATCGACATGGACTTTATGGAAGATCAGTGGGTCTCCTGTGGCAGCTGCAAGAGCAGACGGTTCGACCACGAAACTCTCTCCGTCCTCTACAAAGGAAAAAGCATCTACGACGTGCTCGAGATGACTGTTGCAGAGGCTCTAGAGTTCTTCACCAACATCCCATCGCTCAAACGAAAACTCGAGGTCGTCGCCAAGGTGGGGATGGGCTATATCACCCTCGGTCAGCCATCGACAACGCTCTCTGGTGGAGAGGCTCAACGGATCAAGCTCGCTCGTGAACTAGTCAGGCCACCGTCCGGCAACACCTTCTATATCTTAGATGAACCTACGACTGGGCTCCACTTCCACGATATCAAAGCTCTGATTGAGGTGCTTCAAGAGCTGGTGGATCGAGGCAATAGTGTGCTCATCATCGAGCACAACATGGATGTGGTGAAGGTAGCCGACTGGGTGATCGATCTGGGACCCGATGGAGGCGAAGGGGGTGGAGAAATAGTCGCTGCTGGCTCGCCCGAGAAGATCGCAAAACTAAAGTCAGCGACCGGCAAAGCACTCGCTGAAACGCTGCAAATGAAACGTGTTCCCAAAGAGGTGGCGAAGAGGCCTCTAAAACCGATCCAGCAGATCACCATCCAAGGAGCAGAACAGAACAATTTAAAACATCTCGATCTCACGATACCAAGAGGGAAACTCACCGTGTGCACCGGCCCTTCTGGCTCCGGCAAAAGCTCCCTCGCTTTTGAAACGATCTACGCTGAAGGACAGAGACGCTATATCGAATCTCTCTCTCCGTATGCACGCCAATTTGTCAGGCAGATGCCCAAACCCAAACTCGCCCAAATCGAAGGTCTCTCGCCGGCCATTGCCATCGAGCAGAAAGCGGCTGCTGGCAACCCGCGCTCCACCGTCGGGACCATGACCGAGATCTACGACTACTTGCGCATTCTCTTCACCCAAGCAGGAACCGCCTACTGCCCTGAGACAGGAGAAGCGATCCGATCGATCACCAAGGAGGATGTGGTCTCCAAAGTGATGGCGCTTCCCACAGGAGAGAAATGCACCATCTTGGCTCCGATCGAGCTGGAGAAAAATCAGAAGTTTGAAGAGGTGGTCTCTCGCTTCAGACAGCAGGGCTATCTCCGCCTGCGGCTCAACGGTGAGATCTATGAGCTCGATCAGGAGATTCCCTTTGATCGGCGGCGCAAGAATGCGATCGCTCTCGTGATCGACCGGCTAAAAATCTCACCCAAAATTGAGAGTCGCCTCTTTGAAGCAATGGAGAACGCACTCAAACTTACCGAGACAAAAGTTCTGGTGGCCCACGATGGAGAAGATCTCTTTTTCAACCTGGCTTTTGCGGTGGAGAGCACCGGAAAATCTTACCCCGAAGTCACAGCCCATACCTTCTCTTTTAATAGCCCTGCTGGAATGTGTTTTGACTGCCAGGGATTGGGCTACCAGTACGGCGCCCACTTCGCCCAGAATCCAGAAATCATGGATCTCTCCATAACAGAGTTGCTCTCCAATCTCTGGACACACACCCACGTCGACCTTCTGAAGAAGTTTTTAAAAATGGCGAAGATCGACCCCTACAAGCCTCTCAAAGAGCTCTCTTCTACCCAGCAGGCTCAGATTCTAGGTGGTGGGGAGTGGATGGAGGCGAAAGGGCTCCGTTTCCAATGGCTGGGCATCCAGCCAGTTCTAGCCAAAGCGGCGAAGATCGCTTTTAGTGAGATCCGCAAACCCCTCACTCAACTCCTCGAAGAAACGGAGTGCGCGAGCTGCCTAGGCTCAAGACTCAATCCACTCGCTCGCAATGTCAGAATCGAAGAGCATTCAATCGGTTCTCTCTGCCATCAGCCTATCTCAAAAGTGCTCAACTTCATAGACCGCATCCGTCTGGACAAAAAGAAACAGAAAGTGCTCGAAGAGGTCATCAAAGAGCTGAATAGTCGGCTCCGGTTCTTGGAAGAAGTGGGGCTCCACTATCTCAGCCTCGACCGGCGCGCTCCTACCTTGAGCAATGGAGAGGCACAGAGAATCCGACTAGCTAGACAGCTCGGCAGCAGCTTGACAGGGATCATGTATGTTCTCGATGAGCCGACAATCGGGCTCCATCCCCATGACAACGCCCGCCTCAACAGCGCGCTGAAGAAACTCAAAGAACTTGGAAACACCCTGCTTCTCGTAGAGCACGACCCTCAAACCATCGCTACTGCGGACTATCTGCTTGACTTTGGCCCTGGCGCGGGGAATCAAGGAGGCCATATTACCGCTCGGGGCAGTTTGAAAGAGATTTTGAAAAACAAAAACTCCCTAACGGGTGCCTATCTCTCGGGAAGAAAAAAGATCAAACTCCCCGCCAAAAAACGGAAGCCTAAAGCTAGCTTCACCATCGAACATGCCAACAAACACAATCTCAAAGACCTCTCCATCTCCATTCCGATGGGGCTTTTGACCTGTCTGACGGGAGTCTCAGGTTCGGGTAAATCGACACTGCTGAACGACGTGATCCGTCCCTTCATCGAGGCGACAATCCCCTCAGCCGACCCTTTCACAAAACTGATTGTGATCGACCAAAATCCCATCGGGCACACCGCCCGTTCAGATGTGGGCACCTATGTAGAGGCGCTGCCGATAATTCGCCAATTTTATGCCTCTCTCGCCCTTTCCAAAGTCAAAGGGCTCCAGCCGAAACATTTCAGCTACAACCACCGTCGCGGCATGTGTACTCACTGCTGGGGCATGGGATACCACAAAGTTGAGATGTACTTTCTCCCCGCTGTCAGAGTGCTCTGCGAGCAGTGCCTGGGCTTGCGCCTCAATCCTGTAAGCTTGGAGGTGGAGTACCACGGCAAGAACTTTGGGCAGCTCCTTGGTATGACCGTCGAAGAAGCCCAAAAGTTCTTTGAGATTCTTCCCAAAGCCAAACGGATCTTCGACACACTCATCTCCGTGGGGCTGGGCTATCTCAAGTTGGGCCAGGGGATGGCCACCCTCTCTGGAGGTGAGGCCCAACGAATGAAGCTCAGCCGCGAGCTCTCACGCAGAACTGGCGGGAAAGCGCTCTATCTCCTCGACGAACCAACGACGGGGCTCCATCCCGACGATATCAACACCCTGCTTCAAGTGCTCCACAGACTTGTCGACAAAGGCCACACGATGATTTTGATCGAACACAACCTCGATGTGATCAAAAATGTCGATCATATCATCGATCTTGGCCCCGAAGCGGGCGAAAAAGGGGGTGAATTAATCTGCCAGGGAACTCCTCAAGAAATTGCTGCCCACCCCACCTCCTACACAGGAAAGTATTTGCGGGAGGCAGTGTAAATCTGATACAAGACCTGGGTGATGGAAAAGATTGCCCACTACCAGTACATTCGCTCAATTGGCAAGGGCGGCATGGGAGAGATTTTTCTCGTCCATGATCCTATCTGCAATCGAGATGTAGCACTCAAGCAGATACGCACTGACCTCCAAGAGCACGAAAGGATAAAGAACCGGTTTGAGCACGAAGCCAAAATCACCGCAGCACTCACCCATCCAGGAATCATCTCCATCTACTCCATCCACGAAGAGAAGGGGCACATCTTCTACACCATGCCCTATGTTGAGGGCAAAAGCCTAAAACAGCTTCTAATAAGATCCACCCCCCACCCTTCGATTCCTACCCTACTACCCCTCTTTCTGACCGTCTGTCAAACGAGTGCCTACGCCCACTCCAAAGGAGTAGTACACCGCGATCTTAAACCCGAAAACATTCTCGTCGGAAAGTTTGGAGAGGTGATTCTTCTCGATTGGGGGCTGGCCCAATATCTCTCGGATCCCTCCGATGAGCTGCTAGATGTCGAGGAGACCAACCCCGAGCTCACCCATCCCGGAAAAATCGTCGGCACCCTCTCCTTCATGGCCCCTGAACGGGCCCTCGGCACCCCTGCAACCATCCAGACCGATATCTATGCACTCGGCGTTATGCTCTACCAGATTCTCACCCTCCATCTACCTTTCAAAAGAAAATCGCTCAAAGAGTATCGCCTTCATTTCAAAAGCGAGACGCTTGTCGAGCCAGAAGAGGTCGCTCCCTACCGAGATGTGCCTCCCCCACTCTCGCGCATCGTAAAAAAGTGTCTCAAGATCAACCTAGACGAACGGTATCAAACGGTCGAAGAGCTCATCGACGACCTCAACATCTACATGGAGGGGCGGTCGGAGTGGCAAGAGAGCACCCTGCTCGACACCAAAAATAAGCAAGACTGGGAGTTCCAGGAAAATGTCCTGATCTCCAAACACATCGCCCTCACCCCAGCCACCGAAGCGGCTGACTGGATCAGTCTTATGATCTCCAAAACGGCCTTCGCCGAGAACCTCCGACTCGAAACCAAGATCTCCATCGGGGAGAAGGGACATGGGATCGGCTTCCTGCTCGCCGTCCCAGAGGCAGAAGAGAGAACCTCCCCCCTCGATGGTTACTGCCTCTGGCTTGGAACCGAAGAAGAGCCCTATACTAGACTCCTGTACAACACCGTCGAAGTGACCCAGCAACCCAGCCTCTACCTCACACCCAAAAAATGGCACGAGCTCACCATCGAAAAAATTGAGAACCATATCAAAGTCACCCTCGATGGACACCTCTGCTTCACCTACCTCAGCTACCTTCCCATCGCCGGCACCCATGTTGGAGTGATGGCACGCGATGCCGATTTTAAAATGGAAGCGATCTCCATCTCCATCGGCAATCAAAACCTCCAAGTCAGCTGCCTAGCTATTCCCGACGCCTTTTTGGCCAGCAAAGATTACAAAAGAGCCCTCGCGGAGTACCGTCGCATCGGCTACTCCTTCCCTGGCCATGCAGAAGGGCGAGAAGCCCTCTTCCGCGGTGGCATTACCCTTCTCGAAGAGGCCAAAAGTGTCAAAAACGCCAAGAAACGCCAGGCTCTCCACTCAGCCGCCCTCGAAGAGTTTGGGAAACTCCACAAAACCCCCGGAGCTCCCCTAGAATATCTCGGAAAATCCCTCGTCTACAAAACTCTCGGTGATCACTCCGAAGAGATCAAATGCCTCGAGCTTGCCCTCCGTCGCTATCACAAACACCCTCTCATCAACACCCTCAAAGAACAGATCTCCTACCGGATGCACGAGAGCGCCCAACACGACCGTCGATCGGCCTACCAGCTTATTCTCATCGTCTTGAGACTGCTTCCCGGTCTCTTCGACAGCAAGGACTCCCTGAGACTCTTCTCCTACCTCATCAAACATTGGGAACAGCTCCCCTTCCTAGAAAACCCCA
Source organism: Chlamydiota bacterium (assembly GCA_011064935.1). Lineage (GTDB taxonomy): Bacteria > Chlamydiota > Chlamydiia > Chlamydiales > JAAKFR01 > JAAKFT01. The sequence continues at coordinate 7,085 of JAAKFT010000034.1, forward strand.
TCGACCCCTCCCTCCTCGGCAAAGAAGAGTCTGCCAAAGAGAACGAGATCCACTTCGCCACTCCCCTTGCCTTCTGGCTCGCCGCTCCATACACCCTTCTCGAAATCCTAGAGGATGCCCAGTCGCTCAACGACGACACTGCTCAGGCCAATCTGATCTACTCCCTCTTTGAACTTGGCTCATACGGACTTGCCCAAAAAGCCATGCAAAACTTTCCTGGCCGCGACCAGTTCATGCCGCTGCTACTCTGCCATCAAGATTCTCTTGCTAAAGCCCTGGAGAGTTTCAACCCCACCGATATCGGCATCCGAAAGTTCCGCGTCATCAGCTACCTTCTTCAATACGCCCTTCGCACCGACCAAGATGACTCTGTCCATAGCATTGCCAACAAAATCCTCGACCTTCCCCTCTCCAGAGAAGACCGCATCCAGCTCGACAGTTATCGCGTCTGGGCCTATCTCAAACACAAAAAGATCAAAGAGGCTGAAACAATTTTCGAGAGCTATCCCCTTGAGATGCTCAACCAAGAGACCACCCTGCTCCACCCGCTCTATGGCTGCTTCCTCTACCTGACGGAAGGTGAAGAGATCGCCGAGATCCACTTCTCCGGCGTGATTGACACCCCATTTCCACGTACTTGGGCCCTATTGAGCCACGAACTCATCAACAAAATCTCAGAAAATCCCGCCTGGTATAACACCTCATTTATGTGGGAGCGGAGACATCTCTACCGACAGCTGACCCTCTACTACCAATGCATCGACAACCCCGAACTCGAAAAGTACTATCGCCACCTCGAAAAACAAGAGTATCTCTAATATATTGCTTGATTTATCCTTTTTCTAGGATGGCACCAATGAATAAGAAACCTTTAACTCGATTTACTGACTTTCTCTATGAAGAATTAAGGGATCCTGATTTTGCTTTGGAATTTCTTAATGCTGTTCTTGCAGATGGAGATTTCGACGCTTTTCTCCTCGGATTAAAAGATGTGATCCTAGCTTCAAGAGCAAAAGCTGCCTAATGCCAATCGAACAACAGCGCTGGGAGAGACAATCATGAATGAGACATTTCAGAAAAAATTAGAAGAGTTGGATAAGTTGAACTTACCCAAAAACGACTATGCCGTCACTGGCAGCGGCCCTTTAGCCATACGAAATCTCCGAGCAGCCGACGATATCGATGTCGTCGTGAGAAGAGACTTATGGGAGCTGTTAATCAAAAAATATCCTCCCTATGACGAGCATCATGTCCGAGTTGGAAATGTTGACATTTGGGGTGACTTTTTCCATCTGACTCACAGAATGGATGAAATAATCGATAATAGTGAACTCATTGAAGGGTATCGCTTTGTGACTTTGGAAGACACCCTCTCATGGAAAAAGTTCTTAAATCGAGAGAAAGATCAAAAAGATATTGCCCTTATCAAAACTCATCTTCAAAAAGAATCTGTTACCGCTTCCTAAACTTTACACTATCCTCATCACATGTTACCGTAATTGCTTACCTCGGAGGAAAGGATGAGCTGTTCGTGTGTCGATCGTGAGGGTTTAGGTATTCATGACGGGACTCGAGGAAATGCCTCTCTAGCCTTGATGACAATCTCTGGGGTAGCACTTTTCGTGATCGCCTGCATGGGTGCTACCGCGGCCATGACAGGCCTCACTTTTGGAGTGGCCTTTTCATTTGTATCGGGAGGCATCTTGGTCTTGTCCCTCGCCGCTAGAAAATGGTCGGCGAGAAAGCACACTCCTCTCGCTGTGACCACAGTGGTGTTAGTCTCTCTTGTTGCCATGGGAGTTTTCACGGCAATAGGATTTTTGACCGCCGTCCAAATCAGCTGGATCTTTCTCGGCACGATGATTACCTTTGGCACTATCGGTAGTCTCGTTGGAGGTTGTTGTTGGCTCACCAACACCTGCCCGCGTTAGTATTGTTCTTGAACCTCGGCCAAAACCCTGTATAATTGTGCGCTATGTCTTTTGATCTACCCAAAACTTACGATCCCAAGGAAACCGATGCCAAGTGGTATCACTTCTGGGAAGAGGGCAACTTCTTTCGAGCCGATGTGAGCTCTTCCAAGCCTCCCTACTCAATCGTGATCCCTCCCCCCAATGTCACCGGCATCCTCCATATGGGCCACGCGATTGTAAACACCCTCCAAGATATTCTCATTCGTTGGAAGCGGATGAGCGGCTACGAACCACTTTGGGTACCGGGAACCGACCATGCCGGCATCGCCACTCAGACGGTCGTCGAACGCCACCTGATGAAAACAGAGGGCAAACGAAGAGATGACTACAGCCGAGAAGAGTTTCTCAAAATCGTCTGGAAGTGGAAAGAGAACCACGAAGAGCGCATCATCAATCAGCTAAAAAGCCTTGGCTGCTCCTGCGACTGGTCCAGACTACGCTTCACCATGGATGAGGGATGCAGCCGAGCCGTTCGAACCACCTTCAAAAAACTCTTCGACGCGGGATTGATCTATCAGGGTGACTACCTCGTCAACTGGGATCCCATCACACAGACAGCACTGGCTGACGATGAGGTGGAATACGAAGAGCGCGAGACCTTCCTCTGGTATCTGAAATACCCCCTTGTGGACGGTAGTGGATTTGTCCATATCGCCACCACAAGGCCCGAGACAATGCTCGGAGATAGCGCCGTGGCTGTCTCCCCCAAAGACAAACGATATGCCCATCTCATCGGGAAGATGGTGAGATTACCCATCATAGAACGGGAGATTCCTATTATTGCCGACCGCCATGTCGACCCCGAGTTTGGCACCGGCATGGTCAAGGTCACCCCAGCCCATGACCCCAATGACTATCGCATGGGGCTAGATCACAATCTTCCCATGATCAACGTGATGACCCCCGACGGGGCAATCAATGAAAACGGTGGACCTTTCAAAGGGATGGATCGCGAAAAAGCCCGGGAAGAGGTGGTCAAACATATGAAAGGACTCGATCTAGTCGAAAAGATCGAGCGCTACACCCATCGCGTCGGCGTCTCCTATCGATCGAAGGCAATCATTGAGCCCTTGCTCTCCAAGCAGTGGTTTGTGAAGATGGAACCCTTCATCGAACCCATGAAAAAAGCTGTTCAGGAGAAGAAGGTAACAATCCTCCCCAAATCCTGGGAACACACCTATTTCCACTGGGCGGACAACCTGCGTGACTGGTGCATCAGCCGCCAGCTCTGGTGGGGCCATCGTATCCCCGTCTGGCACCACAAAGAGAACCCCGAAAAAGTGATCTGCTACGATGGTGATGGCGCTCCCCCCGAAGTCCAAGCCGAACCCGAAATGTGGGAGCAGGATCCCGATGTCCTCGACACCTGGTTCTCCTCATCACTTTGGCCACTCAGCGCCCTCGGCTGGCCTGAGAAGACGGAGGAACTCAAACGATTCTACCCCACCTCAGTCCTCATCACCGGCCATGACATCATCTTTTTCTGGGTAGCACGAATGATCTTCATGGACGAATATCTCAGTGGGGAAGAACCCTTCCCAGAGACTTTTCTCACAGGATTGATCTATGGAAAGTCCTACTGGAAGAAGAATAAAGAGGGCGGCATTACCTACATCACCGGCAAAGAGAAGAAAGAGTACGATCTCGGCAAACCCATCCCCAAAGGGATCCACTCCAAATGGGAGAAGCTCTCCAAATCCAAAGGCAACGCCATCGACCCGCTCGAGATGATCGACGATTATGGCACCGACGCTGTCCGCATGAGTCTCTGCGCCTGCGCCAACCAGTCCCCCCAGATCGACCTCGACAGACGACGATTTGAAGAGTTCAAGAACTTCACCAACAAGATCTGGAACGGCTCACGCTTTGTCTTTATGAATCTCGAAGGACTAGAATCAGATGAACTCTCAAAAGGTTTCGACGAAAAGCTCCTAGCCCTTGAAGATCGCTGGATCCTCTCTAAGCTCAACCGAGTCAACAAAGATGTCAACGAAGCGCTTCAAAACTACTCCTTCGACATTTCTGCTATGGCTTCCTATGATTTTTTCTGGAAAGCATTTTGCGCCTACTACGTTGAGATCGCCAAGCCCGTCCTGTTTGGCAAAACAGGATCTTTGGAAGAGAAGAGAAACAAACAGATACTTTTAGTCATCGTGTTGACCAATGCACTGAGGCTCCTTCACCCCATGGCTCCCTTTATCACCTAAGAGCTCTTCCAACTGCTAAAACAGCGCTTTCCCGAGGTCAAAAAAGAGCCCACCGCTGATCTCTACACCCAAGCCACCGCAGAGGCCCTTCTCCATCCGGCCTGCATCGTCGCTCCCTATCCCAAAGAGATCCGGCCAAGCGATATCAATCCAGAGATTGAGCAGACCTTTGATCTGATGGAGCAGATCATCTACACCATCCGCAATATCCGCGGAGAGATGAAAATTCCCCCATCCATGGCGATTGATCTCTACATCATTGGGGAGAGCGACACCGTCGTTAAAAACAAAAAGATCATCGAAGCGCTGATAAAGACCTCCAAGATTGAGGTGACAAAGAGTGCTCCGGAGCTCCCCTTCTCAGCTACAGGTGCTGTGGGAGATCTGAAGATTCTTATTCCTCTGCCCAAGGAGCTGGCCGAAAAAGAGATGGACAGGCTCGAGAAAGGACGCGAAAAACTCTCTCATCAAATTGGTCAACTCCGCAATCAGCTCGCCAACGAAGGTTTCCTTGCCAATGCCAACCCCGCCTTTGTCGAGAAGCAAAAACAAACCCTCAAGAGCGCCGAAGCCGAGCTTCAAGCCATCATGGCTAAACTCGATAGCACACTATGACTTCGACACACTTCTCCTGCTTTCGCTAGATCTATCGCTTCGTGAAACATGCTTGGAACTCACCAAAAATCATTCCTGTGTTGTATAAAGAATGCAGACCCCAGTTCTTTAATAGGCTGTAATTAAGATACTTAAACACCAGTTAGCTTATGCTCCTTAGATCTTAGTATTATATATTTTGCACTCACTTGACGATAATGAGTGCATTATGTAGAATTTAAGCATGAATACGAGATCCAAATATTACCCTTTGCTCACGGACCTGCTCAAGAAGCCTGCATTCACGACAGCTGAAGCTTCAAAATTAGGTGTTCCTAGGCATGCTTTGGCCTATTTCGATAAACTCGGGCTTCTCGAGCGTGTCGCAAAGGGAATTTACCGCGATCCCAACTACGAAGGTCAGGCCGAGGTTGCGCTGGAGGATCTTGCATTGGCAGCCTTTACTACTCCAAATGCAGCCATTTGTCTGATTTCAGCCCTTGATTTCTACGGCTTAACAGATCAAATCCCCCGAGAACATTGGTTGGCAATTCCAAATTCCCAAAGGGCACCAGCACACCACCTTGTGAGAGCTGTTCGTATGCGAAACGTGACGCTTGGGCGGATAAAAGTTCAAATTGGAGAGTATGAATTAGCCATGTTTGATCGAGAGCGCTGTATTGTAGACGCCTTTCGATACCTCAGCCCAGAGATCGCGATTAAAGCATTGCAAGCCTATCTCCAGGCTAAAGACTATAAGCCGAATCTACAGAAACTCCAAGAATACGCAAAAAAATTAAGAGTCAACCTAACACCCTACATCCTATCCCTAACGACATGACCACATCACTTGAACATTCCTTCAAATCCCGCCTCCGCAATATTGCGCGAGAAAAACGTCTTGATCCTGCCCAATTGTGGCGGGATCTTGTACTCGAACGATTCCTCGTTCGACTCTGCAAATCGAAACATGCTTCGCACTTTATTTTGAAAGGCGGTGTACTTCTAGCGCATTATGTGAAGTTGAATCGTCACACGAAGGATCTGGACTTTCTTGTGCAAAGACTTAGCAATGAAATCAGCACTTTGAAAGAAGTGCTAACTGATGTCATCAAAATGCCAGTCAATGACGGATTTCGCTTCACTGATCTCAAAGTAAACAATCTGCCTCACCCACATATGAAATATCCTGGCGTACGAGCAAATATGTGGTCACTGTTTGGCAAAACGCGATTCCAGGTGAATATAGACCTGGGGTTTGGGGATGTGATTACACCTTCTACGATGATAATTCCCTTAACAAGAGGAAGCAAAGGAGCGCTGCTGGAAAGTGAAGTGGAGATTACCTGCTATCCGAAAGAGTTTATTTTCGCCGAGAAACTAGAAGCAATCGTCTATCATGGAGCAAACAATAGCCGCATGAAAGACTTTCACGATCTGAGCGTTTTGATCAGGTCGGGAATCCTC
>JAAKFT010000035.1 GCA_011064935.1 Chlamydiota bacterium
GATCCTTATCCACGCCTTGGCCGCACTCGTAGAAGCACCCTAGGTTATTTTGAGCATTTGCATGTCCTTGCGCAGCAGCTTCTTGAAACAATGCAAAAGCCTTTTCGGGAGAGGCTAAAAAGCATTGATTTCCTGCGACACGTCTATCAAAGACACTCTGAGTCTTCCCGAGGGCATTACGGTTGGCGTCAATCCTCAACTGAATGGGCGCACCCCATGGGAAAGGGGTGTTTGGTTGTGGTGCTGATGTGGTGGAAGGTAGGACGGCGGACATGGTTCTCTCCTCGTTTTGCGGTTGTGTTGAAATGAAGCGGAATTATCTTTACGAGGTCTTTATTTTGCAATCTGTTTTGAGGATTGTTTGGCATCGCTTCTTTTGAAAACGCTTTTGGTCAAAAGTTCCAGAGGGTCGCAGATCTTTTTCGTAAAAAGCGAGAGCTCTGTGCAGTCAGGGTTAAAAAAGAGTATTTGATTCGGCGACCAATTATCGAAGAAGAAGCTGGAAGAGCTCGATCCATCTGATAAACAACTTTTCGTGATCTATTTTCACGCCTCAGTCGGGCTCGCAACAGTATCCCGGATCAATTCCTTTCGCGCAGCATCCTAGGTTATTTTGAGCATCTGCATGTCCTTGCGCAGCAGCTTTTTGAAACAATGCAAAAGCCTTTTCGAGATCTACTTCCACACCGGTGCCGCGCTGATAGCAAATGCCGGCCTGATATTGTACTTCAGCACCAGCGATCTTTTCCGCTTCCTTCATTTTCTTCTCTATTAATTTCTCGATAATATTCGCCTTTAATCGCTCTAAAGCAACGGGGATCTCATTTTCAATTTTTGCGCGACATCGGCCAAAGGCATTTCTAGGGCCGGGGCCTCTCCTTTTGAGGATGGGTGTCGCGAAGTCTCTGATATAATCAGGGCCATCTATGACTAGGAGAGAGCAGTACTCGTTGCCGTACTTAGTCAGTTTAACGGTAAGTTCCCTCCCGGCAACCTTCAATACAGTGGTGCGTTCACTTGTGGGCTTGCGATCAATAGTTGAGTGCGGCGGGGCTGATGTGGAAGATGTGGAAGGTAGGACGGCGGACATGGTTCTCTCCTTGTTTTCGGTTGTGTTGAAATGAAGCGGGATTATCTTTACGCGGTCTTTATTTTGCAATTTGTTTTTGAGATCGTTTAATCAAGCTTCTTTCGAGAACGTTTTTGGCTAAAAGCTCCAGAGGACCAAGGAAGCGATAGATCTGTGCAACCGAGGTAGAAAAGAGTATTTGATTCGGAAGCCGATTGTAGGTAAAAAGAAAAAAGGAGCATCGCAATGTTATCGAAGAAAAAGAAGCTAGAAGAGGTTGATCCATCTGAAAGAGGACATGCGAGCACCTACAGTCAGCGCTATTTTGACCAGCCTGTTCCTAAATTCGAGCTGCCTGAGAAGAGTATGCCAGCCAATGCGGCCTATCAATTGATTCACGATGAGCTGAATATCGATGCTAATCCAGCCCTCAATCTGGCTAGCTTTGTGACAACCTGGATGGAACCCGAGGCTGTGAAGCTGATTGGAGAAAATCTGCACAAAAACTTCATTGACCACGATGAATATCCTCAGACTGAGATTATCCACAATCGCTGCGTAAACATGCTCGCGCGCCTCTTCAATGCGCCTGAGGAGTGTAATTCTATCGGGACGAGCACGGTTGGCTCTTCAGAGGCTATTATGTTGGGGCTGTTGGCTCATAAATGGATTTGGAAGAAGCGACGAAAAGCTGCGGGCAAACCCTACGATCGACCCAATGTGATCTTTGGTGCGGAGGTGCACGTCTGCTGGGAAAAATTCGCAAGATACTTCGATGTGGAGATGCGGATGGTCCCTCTCAAAGAGGATTGCTTTACATTGCGCGTCGATGAGGTGAAAAAGTTGATCGATGAGAACACGATCGCTGTCGGGGCGATTCTAGGCACGACCTACTCTGGACAGTCAGATCCTATTGTGGAGCTCAATCAACTGCTTTTAGATGTGAAAAAAGAGAAAGGATGGGACATTCCCCTCCACATTGACGCTGCCAGCGGTGGTTTTGTCGTTCCGTTCACTACACCTGACCTTGTCTGGGATTTTCGATTAGAACAGGTTAAATCAATCAATGTTTCAGGCCATAAGTATGGCCTAGTCTATCCTGGTGTAGGTTGGGTAATTTGGAGAGATGAGACTGACTTTCCTGAAGAGTTAGTCTTCAAGGTGGACTATCTGGGCGGTTGGATGCCGACCTATACGCTCAACTTCTCGAGAGGGAGCTCGGGTGTGCTTGCGCAATATTACAACTTCCTCAGACTCGGTAGAGAAGGCTATCGGAAGATCATGACTAACTGTCTTGAAAATGCTCAGTATCTCGCCAAACAGCTAGAAAAATCGGGAAAATTCACTATGATACATCGCGGGGATCTGCTCCCCATTGTAGCGATGCGTCTTGATAAGAAGATTACTGGATACACTGTCTTTGACCTCTCCGGCAAGCTTCGGGAGAGAGGGTGGGTCATGTCAGCTTATACCCTGCCGCCAGATGCTGAGCATATTGCCATTTTGCGGGTAGTGGTAAGAGAAAATTTTAGCCGCGACATGATCAACATACTTTTTCAAGATATTATGGGAGCTTGCGATAAACTTGAGAAGCCTACTGAGAGAGTCTCTCCCCCATCTCGCGACAAACACCGACCAATTTGCTAATTTTTTTTCATTCTGTATAGAAATCGCATCTGCTTGTATACTGTTTTATAATAATTTCTAATTACCGCATATTTATGACCACTCCAGTAAGCTCGGGGTTAATAAAAATCCCTGCAGCAGCAGACAACTCCCCTCCCACGGAGGAAGGCGCATCCGCGCCCAAGCCTAAACTCCCCCCTTTTTTGGAATATGGGACGAGCGTTAGGATAGATCTTTTCCGGAAGCTCTTTGAAGCAGAAATTGTCAATGAAACAGGAGAGTTTCAAGGGAAATATGCAACAGGAAAATTCCCTGAATTCACTGCAGATGAGATAGCTATCTTAAAAGACAAATGCTTGGCTCCCCTTATTCAAGGTGTTTCTATTGGAGAATTGTTAACCACTTTTTGTTCGAAGCAGACTACCCGAGCGGTTAACTTGATCGGCAGTTATGGTTTCTATTTTTTATTCTTTGAACTTCCTGATTATCGCAATCGACTATTTGCCGATTTCCCATCTGATATTCGCGAAAAATTATGCAAATTAGAACCTCTTGCTCTACCTACAGATATCGATATTGCGGTCGAACTCGAGGATAAACACGGCGGGAGCTATTTTGATAGACCCGCACTCAGAAGAGCTCGCGACCTTTTTCTTGAACCGGTAAGCGATGCGGAAGTAGAGAAGGATGATACCATTGACAGAGGATTTACGCAGTATCAGACACTTGCTTTTTCAGGTATTGATATTGAGTTTTCGCTTCGGGGTCAGATAGCCGTTCCCTTTCTCTTCTCATTTACCAATTTATTTATTCCTTTGATCCAAGATGTTGGCGAGCCTGTTAGACCTGTTAATTATCACGAGTTGGAGTCCGAGCCACGACCCCAAAGTAGGCAAGGTATCATTGACGGCATGTTAGGCATTCTGCGTGGAGAAGGTGACCACTATCTTCGTTATGTCAGTTATATAACCAAAGGTTGGACTGCAGGAAAGAGGGTGACTCTCGATAGTTTTCGCTCCACGAAAACCCCTTCTAAGTTAGTTGATGAAATTAAACAGTTCTTAGTCAATCACCATAGCCGCGATCCGCTTGAGGCTTTTGCCTTTCTCTTTAATTTTTGTCACTTTTTGGATGGCAATGGTGTGAAAGAGAGAGAGCTTTGGTTGGAGTTTTATCGCGATCATCCTAAACCCGAGGAGGGATGGACAAAAAACGTCATCAGTTTAGTTGTTGAAAAGAAAGTCCCCTTCTCTCTGGTTGCTGCCACCCTTCACCACGGCTTCCTCCTTTGTCATGCCTTTCCCGATCAGTCAAAAATCCATGTTGACCTGGAACAGGTAGCGTTTGAGCCTGCATTGAAAGTAACCGTCGGAGGGTCGGCTCTTCAACTCCCCTACTCCCCGGCGAGTACCCTTCCGTGTGATGGAGAGCTGCTGGAATTACTGGAGCAGGTTATCCCGAGAAGTGATGTTGGAAAGATGGCCCCCTCATGTCAAAAGTTGTTCGAGATGGAGGGGAAACCGCCCCAGATAGATCTGTTTTCCTCTCTGGCCGCAAAAACCCCGGCAGAACGTCTTATCCATTTGCTTAGGAAAGTGAAACCGCGTGATGAACAAATCGAGTTAGCTGTTTTCTTGACTCGCCACCTTATCAAAGAGATCACGACTCCTCCCACTGGAAAAGAACTGGCTACTATTTCTCAAGGGTTTGTTTTCCTGGTTGGGCAAACCGAAAAGCCTGCTCTAGCTGAAGAGCTTATGAGAATAGGAAGAGAAAGAGGATTGATCAAACGCCGAGAATTCACATGGAGATGGACTTCGATACTCAGCTCCCAACTTAAAACCTCTACACCCGAAGTGATTTTTCAGCATTGGCAAGAGCTGAAAGCATCTGGAGAGATCGAACCTCATCGTACAAATCGGAAGAGTGTGGAGCTTCTGCTCGAGCTTGCTGAACGTATGTCAACAAATGAAGAACTGGCTCTAGAACTCTGTGCTCTAAAAACACTCCCTGAAAGCGAGGAAAAAGCTGAGGAGTATTTGGTTGCAACGCTGATTTCCCTTGGGTCGGGTTCTGAAGAAGTGACTCAGCAAATGCTTCTCGCCTCGATGAGCGAACCATGTCGGAGAAGGGCCTCTGCTGAAGTAGTGCAGTGCCATCTTGCAAACAATCAGTTGGTTGAAGCTTCTAAAGCTTTTGTTGAAATGAAAGAGTGTGGCCCGCCAGAACTTATCCCGCAATTTGTCTCCGCTCTTGCCAGCCTAGAGAGTCCGACTTTACAAGAATTTTCTGCAGTTGAGAGAGTCATCCAATCGGATCCTTCAGGCCAAGCAGCTCCCCTTCTGGTTGATTTTTTCATTGCCTCACTCGCCCTTCCGCAAAACGACAGATGGAAGCTAGATGTCTCTTTAATTCAGAGATTATTAGAGAAGGCGGGAAATCACCCTTTGCCACCCTCTTTGCTCAATTGGGTCATCACTATGACGAGTGAGATGAGCCTACCTCTCTCCCCCTATGGTAGTCTCAAGAGTGAGATGCAAAGAGCGATCCCCTCCCTGTTGAAAAATCTTCCAGTCGACTCTGCTCAACTATTTCTTCTTTTTGAGGCGATGAATCTAGCAGCTCTTTTTCCCGTTTGGAGTTCTGAAATAGAGGCATCATGGCTAAGAAGTCAGGAGACTGCTCTGGAAAGGGAGGGCTTTTCATTAGGAAGAATCGAAGGATTAATGGCATTTCCAACGCAGTGTAATGCTACGGTTTCGTGTGAGAAGCTGTGGGTCAAACTCGGAAAGAAATGGCTCAAAGAAGAGAATGCCGAAAAAGTAGAAGCTTGTACGCAGAAAGTCACCACTCCAGCGCAGATAGAGTTCATTTTGCAGGCGCACGACTATTTTCTAAGAAAGGAGTGCTGGGAATCAGCTGTGAAAGTATTAGAACAGATTTTTTCCATAGATGAGACTACGTTTGAGTCGGTATGGCCCAAATTTGGAGAGCCTCTTAGCAAATTTGAGAATAATAAGCTTCGCGCGAACTGCTTGATGAGCTCAGGGCTTGTGAAGAGGGCCGAAGCGAAAGCTCACCCGGCCATCAAAGCCACAGCACACAGGTTGTTGAGGTCTAGATCTTCTATCGAACGTGTTTATGCTCTAAAGCTTCTTCTGCACTTTATTTATCTGTTTAAAAATGGAGAAGCCTCACTCTGGATGAGAGTTTTGAGGCAGCTTACTGTTGATAGACTCGATAAGTTCTGGCCAACTCTTCGAAGAGTAAATCAGTTTCTTTCCGAAGATGCAGAGAGACATAAGCAAGCCTGGAATCTAGCTCTAGACATGGCCTCAAAGCACTCTAAAACCTTCGTGTTTGACATGATTTTGGAGGAAGGGCTTTTCCCTTTTTCCGATGAAAAAAGCATGTGGGACAGAGTGTGTGAAACTGCCTTGAAGGTCGCCTCTAAAACTTACTCTCCTCGAAGCAGAGAGGCATTGGCAGCAATGGTTGCTGTGCCTACTACATCGCCTGCAAACAAGCTAGCTGCCGCCATTGAACTACTAAAACGCCATCCCTCTCCTGAGGCGATTCGACAGGGAGTAGCTCAAATCTCTTCTATTTTAGACAAGAGGCTGTATCGACTCATCATACCTCGTCTTCCAGAGCTATTGAAGCTTCTCTTTTCCTTAACCCCTCCGCAAACGTCTCTAATAATTCAATTGAGCAGAGTGGCCCATGCAATCAAGCTCCGCAATTTGGATTATCCACCCATTTTGAATTTTCTGTGTCAGCAAATGGATCGTGAGGGCTTGGATAGAGATGACACTCTCTTTTTGCTGCGCCTGACAGGGTTTGTTTTAGAGGTAGGGGGCACGTTTCCTCGCAATCTCTGCAACAGTATGATGACCCTCTTTTATGGGACTTTTAAGAAAACCCCATCACTTAGTTTGGATTCAGAGGTGCGTGAGGCGTTCGCGGCCATTGTTCGACTAGATAAATTTAAAAGTGTCATAACGATTAAACAGGTGGCTCTTCTCCATGCCAAGTTGCTCGGTTCTTTTTTAGAGAACAATAAACTGCACTTTGAGTCTCAAAAATATGTTCTCGATTTAATTCGCGACTCATTCTTTATCCTGAAAGACAGTAGAAAGGAAGTCCCCCGAGTGGTAGAACTCGCATCGCAACTATTGATTCACTGGCTTTTAGATGAGTCGATCGAGCTTGATTTGGCCCTAGAGAAAGTTAATGAATTTCATTACTCACTCTCTAACTTAGCCTCAACTATACCCCATCGAGACGGACAAGCTCACCTCTACCTCGAGTGGGCCTGCATTTTTGTTAAAAAGTGTTGTGAGGTCAGAAAAGTTGGACCTCGCACTACTGGGATGCTGGCTATGACAGAAGAACTATTAAACGCCCTAATGCAAAGATATAAATCGAATGGAACAGCACTGCTCCCTCTGCTAGAAGCTTTTTCACGCCAATGGATACTTCTCAGCGGCCATAGGGCTCCAGTAGGGCTAACTCCATTGGTAGAAAGTGCTTTGGACCTCGAACTTCTTCACAACACGACGCTTCAGGGAGGTTCGTTTTTTCACTTCTACTACGTCACTGAGTGCGATGAACTGCGTGAACTAGCCACTCCTGATAAACACACTTCCCATATCCAAGCGTATGTGGAAAATTTACTGACTGGGGGTGAAAAACCATTTTTTGTGGATGCCGCACGCTTTCTAATTGCCCATGACGGGCAGATGGTCGACCATGCCAAAAATGGCCGAGAAGAACAGTATCTCGACCCTTTCGCGTATTTTATCAGCCAATGTAAAACCTCTCCTCAGCTTGCTGAGGTCGAAGAACATTTGCGCCAGTTTTTCCTCTTTAGCTGGAACTCAAGACAACCACAAGGCGTTCCCCTCCCTGAACAACATTTAAAACAGGAAGTCTTCCGCATGTTGTTCGATGCTAACTGTGAAGTTCTGTTCCCTGCGGATCTCACGGAAATTGGTAAGAATGATGAGAAGTATGCCCCTCTTGTCGGGCGCTGCCTATTTTCTGTGCTTATCAATGTCCAAAGTGGGTGGTTTGACAACAATCCCATGGCGCTGCTAGAGATGGCTGAGCGCTTGATTCCCTATGCAAGCCAACTAGCGGCGAAAAGCCCGGAAAATTGTGACCCGAAGTTAGATGTTGACCTTCTATTAACGCACATCGCTAAGAAATTTATTCAAACGAAGGAATTTGGTGAGGTCTATGCCAAAGGTAGAGAGCTTTCAGAGCGCTGGTGGCGGACCGTTATTTCTTTGAGTCAAATAAAATAGAGTTATACCATTCCGGAAAAATAAATATTTGATTTATCGAAATGCGCCGTAAAACTCGGTCCTTCAGGGCCGAGATGTAAGGCGCTCCTTTTTGAATCAAATTTCAGTTAGGAGTTTGTTGGTTTTCAATATATTCTCGAATTTTTGCAAGAGGAGCTCCGCCACATGATCCCGCGAAATAACTTGGAGACCACAAGTTCTTACCCCACAATGCTCGACAGATACTCTCATATCCCTTCTTGCGTATTCTTCTGGAAGAAGCTCCCTTGAGAGCATTGACGAGCTTTGAGACGCTCTGAGTGGGTGGATAATTGATAAGGAGGTGCACATGATCCCTTTCGCCATCAAATTCTTCTAGAGAAACTCTCATTTTCCTGCAGATATCGGCAAAGATCTCATGCAGATCTTTGAGCACTTTTTTCGTAAAGACTTTATGTCGATATTTTGTCACAAAGACCAAATGAAATGGACATGCAATGCAAAGACACATGTCCTTCCCCGTCTAAAAAGATTTGCATTTTTCATAGACCAAAGAATAGACTATGCTCATGAAAATTTTGAAGGGTTTTAAATACCGGCTTCGTCCTAACCGCAAACAGAGAGAGTTTTTCGCCCAGTTTTCTGGATGTGCACGCTATGTCTACAACCGGGGCTTAGAAAGACGGCAGGAGGTCTACGAAAAAGAGAAAAAGACCCTTCGTTATTTTGATCAAAACAAAGAACTCACAGCCTGGCGATACGAGATCGACTGGCTTAAATCTTGTCATAGTCAAGTCCTTCAGCAATCCCTCAAAGATCTCAACAGTGCTTTTGACCACTTTTTCCGCCGATTGAAGAAAGGAGGGGAGCCAGGCTTTCCCCGTTTTAAGAGAAAAGGCGATGGCGACTCCTTTCGCTTTCCACAGGGCTTTAAACTCGATGAGAGCAGAGTCTATTTGCCCAAGATCGGCTGGGTGAGATTTCGTAAATCTCGAGAGATAGAGGGTGAGATTAAGCAGGTTACCATCACTCGAGAGGGAGATTGCTGGTCCGTCAGCTTTTCGGTAGAAATAGAGAGAGCCATTCCAGAGGTTATTCCGACCCTTGAGAGGAGTGTAGGAATAGACTTAGGCTGCTCCGTCTTTGCAAAGCTGGCTATTGGAGAGAGTAATCTTTCAGGGGAGATTGGTCATCCTAAATATTTAAAAAGCTTGCTCGCTAAGATCAAGCGCTATAACCACATCCTCTCCAAGAAAGTCTACAAAAGTCGCAACTATTTCAAGTTTAGAAAAAAGCTAGCCAAACTGCATCGCCATATCAGAGATGCCCGAGCAGATTTTTTGCATAAAGTCTCCACAAAATTGACCCAGAACCACGATCAATTTTTTGTGGAGAACCTTCATGTCAAAGAAATGCTCGAAGCTGGGCATACCGCTTTGAGACGGGCTATAGCAGATTCTGGCTGGCGCAAGTTTCTAGACTTTTTGAAGTATAAAGCAGTGGAACTAGGAAAGCATTTTAAAGAGCTTTCCCCCTATTTTCCAAGCACTCAGCTTTGCAGCTGTTGTGGCCGAAGGAAGAAGTTAAGTCTCAATGAGAGAGTCTATACTTGTGACCATTGTGGACTTAGCTTGGATAGGGATCTGAATGCTGCGATCAACTTAAAGGCCGCCGGTGCGTCGGTCGTAAATGCCTGTGGAGCTACATGGTGTAGCGCGGAAGCAGGAATCTCTCGCCTTTAGGCGAGAGAGGTTCAAAGCCCTTCCTGAATGGTATTAGCTAATCACAAAATGTGCAGCTCCACGAAGAGCGGTTTTGTCGTCGAGAATTACGTGAACTGGCATCTTCCTCACCACAGAACTCATCCTCCCCTTGCTTGTAACAGCTTCGAGAAAACGAGATTCTCTGAGCTTAGGTAGAATTTTGGGGGGAATGCCACCTCCGAGATAGATCCCTCCCCAAGCCATAAACTTGAGCCCGCAGTTGCCCACTTCGGCTCCCAAGATCGAAATAAATAGATCCAGGGTCTCCGAGCAGAGTTCCGATTCACCATTTAGTGCGTGATGGGTGATCACCTTTCCGGGGTCTTCCTCTTTCATCTTCTCCGCTATCTCGGAAGATTGTTCTCGTCCCATCACTTCGATGAAAAACTGGTAGAGGTTGTACAATCCTGGGCCTGAAAGAACTCTCTCGTAGGAAACGTGACCAAACCTCTCTTTGAGGTAGGTAAACAGCTTGACCTGGAGCTCATCTTGAGGGCTGAAATCACTATGCCCACCCTCACAGGCGAATGGGTGGTAGCTTTTTCCATCCCAGAAGATGCCAGCCTCTCCTAAACCCGTGCCAGGAGAGACAACGGCGCGATTCCCTACACATTTGCCTCGCCCAGGAGAGAGTTCCTCGAGCGATTCCTTTGGAAGGGTTTCGATCCCGTAGGCATTGGCCTCTAGATCATTGAGTAGATGAATGGCGGGAATACCACATTCGGTGGCTAACACCTTGCTGTCAATCACCCAGGGTAGATTGGTTGTAGCACAGATACCGTTTTCGACAGGCCCTGGAAGAGCGAAGACGGCAGCGCTGACCTCGGGGTTGCCGCACTGCTCGAGATACTCTCGGATAATCGTATGGAGGTTGGGATACTTTCTGCTGGGGACGGTGGCTATCTGCTTGGGTTCCAAATTCTCTTCAAAGAGGGCGAGCTTGGCCTTTGTCCCTCCGATATCACCTGCAACAATCACTTATCTCATCCTTTCTAAAAAGCTAGCCAGATTCTGATAAGCTATCTTTTCTTTAGACAGCTTTTCACTAAATAACTCAAGTAGCTTTGGATAGCAAGTTGCGTCTGCGAAACGGGTATCAAAGAAGGGGCCGAAGGGAATTTGAAGCGAGGGCAAATCACCGTCAAAGAAGAAGTCTGCTCCAAAGCAGAGGTGGTCGCTGCCACCTAATGAGAGACCGTGTTCAATATGCTTGAGAGGGTCTTCGCCTAGAAACCTTCGCACAAGGTTAAAGCCAATCACTCCTCCTCGGCGAATAATCTCTTGGGCTAGCTCGTCGGGAAGATTGCGTGGCTGATTGACCACTTTGCGGAAATTGGAGTGGCTGGCGATGGGAATCAGCTTAAGGTTGTTCTTATCAATGAAATCGAGGATGTCGTAGGCCAACGTATCAGAAGTGTGGCTCAGGTCTATCGCGACTTTCTTGCCGCTGAGATATTCCAGAACTGCCTTCCCATCTTTTTTGAGCCCTAGCGAGGTGGAGCTTCCGCCGCCGAAACGATTGGCATCATTCCAGGTTAGGCTGATGTAGAGCAAGGGGCCGATCGTCTGCTGGGCCTCGTCGATACGCTGAAAGGCTAGCTCCAACTCCTCCTTCTCGTCGCATAATCCTGAGAGATTTTCGATGGCAGGGAGCATATGCACCCTATCTTGAGAAGTGGGTAGCTCTAAGGTCTTCATGGGGATGAATTTTTCCGCCGGAAGATTTTTATAGACCTCAATCTGCTTCGCAGCAAAAGCCGCACACCCTTTTTTTGTCTCCACAAAGATGGCCAGCGTCTGGAAAAAGATATGCCCCTTCATAAGCTGAGGATAGGAACAACGAACTTCTGGATCTTGGTAAGATCTCGATCCCCCATGAGCTAGGTAGCTTAGCAGATCGCAGTGGAGATCGGCGACGGGAGTTATTTTCCGTTTTTCTTGCGAAAGCATCCAATCAACCCTCCGGCAAAAATGCTCTCAATTTCTCGAGAACTCATATTATGCGTAGCGATGAAATCATATCCTTGGGTCACATTTTCCACAGTGACCTCTTTGCCTTTTTGTAGCTCTTCGTGAATATTTGGAAACGAGAGCTGATCTCCCTGGACAATCCTCTCCCAATCTTGCGGATTTTGGAAGATAAGCGGAACGATCCCGAAGTTGGACAGGTTAGCACGATGGATGCGGGCAAAGCTCTTCGCTAGAACCGCTCTCACTCCGAGATAACGAGGTGCCAGAGCCGCATGTTCACGACTCGACCCCTGACCATAGTTTTCCCCACCCACAATAAAATGGCCTGACTTCTGATATTTTTTTGCCCTCTCGGGATAGGTGTTGTCTACCTGGTCAAAAACAAACTGACTAATGGCTGGAATATTGCTTCGGAAAGGAAGTATTCTGGCCCCGGCCGGCATAATGTCATCGGTAGAGACATTATCTCCAAGCTTGATCAAAACCGGGCCATGGAGAGCTTTGGGGAGAGTCGCGAAGTGAGGCAACTCCACAATGTTATTACCTTTCTCCAGCTGAATTCCAACGCCTGAGGGAGGAGGTCCAATCACCTGAGCTGTGTCAATTATCCACTCCTTCGGCTCCTCGATCTTAGGATAGTCCATTTCCAGATCTCTAGGATCAGTGATCTCTCCTGTGATCGCAGCGGCTGCGGCCGTTTCTGGGCTGCAAAGATAGACAGAATCCTCTTTTGTTCCTGAGCGTCCTCTAAAATTGCGCGGAACTGTCCGTAAACTCGGTTTTCCAATGGCCGGCGCCTGCCCCATCCCGATACAGCCGTTGCACCCCGCTTGGTGAATTCTTCCTCCCGAACAGATCAGAGCCTCAAGATGGCCATTGCGGGTGAGGTTCTCTAGCACTTGCCTAGAGGCAGGGTTGATATCAAACGAAATGTGATCTTTGGCCTGCTTGCCCTTCATCATCTGAGCGACAATAGCAAAGTCGCGATAGCCTGGATTGGCCGATGAGCCGATCACTGATTGATAAACCTTCTCTCCCTTGCCCTGCCGCACGGGCACAGCCGTTCCTGGACTACTTGGTAAAGCAATGAGAGGTTCGAGCGTAGATAGAGCAATCTCCTCATGTTCGTCGTAGTCACAATCTTTGTCAGCCAAAAGTTCTCGCCACTGTTCTCCCCTCTTCTGATGGGTCATAAACCGCTTCACCTCTT
>JAAKFT010000036.1 GCA_011064935.1 Chlamydiota bacterium
GATGAAACACAAACTCTTCTCCATGGTTATTTAGCTGCTCAAAAGGTAATTGGACGTATTGGTCGCAAACTTTGATTTTCGGAAAAGGAGAAAAAAATGGCAGGTGTTAGCTTTAATTTTAATAGTATGCTTACGGGACTAGGCAAATTTGCCTCGGGGGTACAGTCTCAGCTTAAAAAGCTACAAAGCGCAACGAGTGGAGCGGTATCGCTCTCGACGATGTTTACTCTCCAATTTAATATGCAGGTGATGTCTCAGTATATGGAAGCAGTCTCGAATACTCTGACTGCGGTCAACACCGAAATGATTAATATGGCTAAGGGAGCCAAAGGACAATAAGAATAGTTAACTTGAAAGGACAAGAATATGGCCACACTCCAAGACTTTAAGAAGGACCTAGCACTGTTTGTCGAGGCGGGATTGATAGCTATCAAACAGGGCGACGAAGAGAGCGCGAAGAAGTTGTTTAACGCCATCGGAATAGTCGATCCTGAGAATACATCAAAAGAGATCGGTTATGGTCTGATTGCACTCCATAAATTGGAAAGCAGAAAGGCACAGAAATATTTCAATGAAGTGCTGAAAAAAGAACCGGATAACTATCGAGCCAAAGCGTTCTTAGGATTTGCCTGTGTTGCTTCTTCGATGGAAGCAGATATTCCTGATGATGAGAAGGTACAAAACCTAGAAAAAGGTGCTGTCATTGCTACAGAGATACTGGAAAAGTGCGATGTGGAAGACACGAGAAAGCTGGCTCAATCGCTACTCGATTGGGAAACAGAGTTAGAAAAAAAGGGAAAACAACCCGGCCCAGCAGAATAGAGAGGCCTTAAACATTGACAAATACGGGCGAGAAAATCCCTTCTAAGATTGTGGAGTTTTCTCGCTTTATTTTTAGAAAGGTGAAAAATGGCAAATCCACAAAATCCAATCGACCCACTAAAAACTCCTGAAACCACACGTCCTAGCCCAACTCCCGAGTATGGGGCAGGAAAACCGGCAGTAGGTGCGGGTGAAGAGGCTCAAGAGCCCAAGCCTTTTTCGCTTCCTCCAGAAGCAGGAAAAACAGCCGGACAGGTAGCGGGCACAGAGGCGGCGGGTCAGCCTTCGCCGATGGCAGCGGCTCAAGAGGCAGAAAAACCGATCCCATGGACACCCGAGGAGATGAACAACAACATCGTCCAGGCACAACAGACATTGACTGATGCCAAAAGTCAGCTCCAAGATCCTACGAAGGCCCAGGGGTTAACAGATGTTCACAATCAAGCTTTGGGCAAGGTTGTCGATACGATGAATCCCGACATGCAGACCATCGCCAATACGACTGGGCAGGAGTATGCGCCGGCAAAGCAGGGCGAAGGTGAAGGGATTTTAAGCTATGTCACCAAATGGATTGATGGCGCACAAGGAACGATGAGCGGAGCGCTCAACTACTTGTCGACAATGAAAAATCCCAATCCTGCTGATTTTATGAAACTTCAATACGCTATGCAGCGGGCCTCCCAAAGAGGAGAGGTATTTGCGAGTATTATCAGCTCTTCGGTTTCGGGTGTTAAAAGTATTATGAGTATCCAGCTGGGTTAAGATGCCAAAGAAAAAGGATCCAGATTTCGAGAAGTTAATCTCTCGTCTTGAAGAGGTGGAGCTGACTACGATGATGGGTAGGATCACTGAAGTGGTCGGGATGCTCATCAAGGCGGTCGTCCCTCAAGTCAGGATCGGTGAAGTCTGCCTGATTAAGCGAGAAGGAGCGCCTCTCCTTACCGAAGTGGTTGGCTTTACCCAAGAGGAGGTCTTTCTCTCGCCCCTCGGCGAAATGACGGGCATTGGCCCCTCTTCTGAGGTGATTCCTACTCGCCTGCCTCTACATATCAAGGTAGGCCCAGAACTATTAGGGCGCGTGCTCAACGGACTTGGAGAGCCTCTCGATGTCGAAACCAAAGGTCCTCTCAAACTAAAAGAGACTTACCCCATCTTTCGCGCTCCACCAGATCCGCTTAAAAGAAAACGGATCGAAGAGCCCATTGCAACGGGCGTACGGTGTATTGATGGGCTTTTGACCTGTGGCCGCGGGCAACGCGTCGGTATTTTCTCGGGAGCCGGAGTTGGCAAGTCGACGTTGCTCGGGATGATTGCCCGTAATGCTGAGGCTGACGTCAACGTCATCAGCTTGATTGGAGAGCGGGGTCGTGAGGTGCGCGAATTTATTGAGAAAGATCTCGGTGAGGAGGGCATGGCTCGATCGGTTGTCGTGGTCTCTACCTCGGATCAGGCTTCCCAATTGCGTCTCAATGCGGCCTATGTTGGGACAGCCATCGCCGAATATTTCCGTGACCAGGGCAAGAATGTTGTTTTGATGATGGATTCGGTGACTCGATTTGCAAGAGCCCTTCGCGAAGTTGGCTTGGCTGCAGGAGAGCCTCCCGCACGGGCTGGCTACACTCCTTCGGTCTTTTCGACCCTTCCACGCCTTCTTGAGCGGTCTGGAAATTCCGATGTGGGATCTATCACCGCTTTTTACACCATTCTGGTGGCAGGTGACGATCTCAATGAGCCGGTGGCTGATGAGGTACGCTCAATTCTCGATGGACATATCGTCCTTTCCCAAGCGATGGCTCATGCCTATCACTATCCACCGATTGATGTGCTCGCGTCAATCAGTCGATTGACGACTGATATCGTGGATAAAGAACAGCTGCAACTGATTGCTAAAGCTCGCCAGGTTCTTGCCAACTATCGAAAAAATGAACTTCTGATCCGGATCGGGGAGTATAAACGTGGCTCGGATAAAGATGCCGATTATGCTATTGATCACATCGATAAACTCAATCGCTTTTTGCAGCAGACGATAGAAGACAAATCGAGCTACGAAGAGACTATTCAGCAGTTAAAAGCGCTATTCAAATAAATCTTGGGTGATCCATGGCCAAGCCCAAATATCCTTTGGAGCAGGTTTTAGCAGTCAAAAAAGATCGAGTAGAGAAGGCTGAAAAAGTCGTCATTGAAAAGAGGAAAGCGCTTGAAGTTGAAGAGGAAAAGCTACGCAAAGTCCAAGCTGAACGAGACGCTGTTCTTAAACATCACGATGATAAGTTAGCACAGCTCAGACAAACTCTTGATGAGGGCACCACGAGTGACGAGGTCCTTCAGATGAAGGCCTATCTCAAGGTGGTGAAGGCCAACTTGGCAAAGAAGGAAGAGAAGGTCAAGGAGCAACAGGAACAGGTCAAAACAGCTGAAAAAAACCTCGAACTAGCCAAACAAGATTTAAATCGAAAACGGATCGAAGAGGAAAAGATCAAAATGCACAAAGAAGAGTGGGAAAAAGAGATGCTAAAAGAACTGGCATCCCATGAGGCGAAAGAGCATGATGAGATTGGCGCGATCGTTTATGAAGTTAAAAGACGAAAAAAAAGAGAGAAAGAATGATGGGAATACCTCCAACTAAACTGCCTCCAAGTTCCAGCAGGTCAGGTGGCGATGACTCTAGTAGAGTAGATAAAGGCAAGTCGAAAAAAGAGTTTAAATTGCCCCAAAAAGGGGAAAAAGGCGGGGAGCAGAAAACGCTTTTTGATATCTCATCTGAGGAACAACAAGCTCAGACGTCATCTGTAGAATCTGCAGCAACGCAGCAGGCGCAAACTCAACAAATAACCCAAATCTCTGCCCTGATTCTCAGGATGGTAGATCAGCTGGGCGTAGGAACAGTTGGAGGAAAAGAGTTTGCCAGTCTGGATCTTAAAGGGAGCGCTGATGTCCCCGAATTTTTTGCTAATTCAACCATTACTTTGACTCAATCAGATGAAGGATTGGTTGTTAAATTTTCCAACTTTGAAAGTCTGCAGCAGCAGCAGGATGCCATCAAGGCTATTGAACAAAACCAGCAGCAACTGGAGCAGATGATGCTCAATCTGCAAGCGAAGAACATCAATCTGGTTAATCTGCAGATCGGCAGCTATTCTATTGCCCTGCCTACTGTTCAAACTGTAAAACCCCTGGAACCCCCTCCTATTACTTCCGAAACGAGAGAGAAAAAGGGAGAGACGGAGGGTGAGCCAGAGCCTATTGAAGGCGTCGGCCCAGAATAATTGGGCGAAACCCTGTTTTTTCGCTAATTATCTTCGATTCGGGTAGATATGTATCTTTAGTTAAAGTATTTAGGCTCATCGAGAGGGGGTGTCGCAAGCGTCTTTTTACGAAAGAGCCGCTGCTTTCTTCAAATTTAGCTAAATATTCAAGAACTTCTTTCAAACAGCACCGGCCGCTTTTGACTATAATTGTGACACTTATCATTATGGATGTGTTTGATTTATTGACCGGCTGATTTAATCAACTATATTTCAGAGAGGTGGGTAAAGCAGCAGAAAATCAAGAATTGAATTTGGAAGATGATGAACATGATGCTGGAACAGAAAGCCATTTTTAGAAAAACGAGATCTATTTTTATATTGTCTCGCCTCTTCAATACACCCTTTTGGACTATCTATAATATGCTGTTCATCATCCTTTACAAGGAGCTGCATGCAACGCCTTTTCAAATAACTTCGATTATTGTTCTGAAACCGATGACTTCTCTTATCTCTCCTTATTGGAGCTCTTGGATTGAGAAGCGACAAGATAGGCTGGTCTCAAATATCGTTTGGGCCAATATTCTCAAATACATTCCCTTTTTATTCTTTCCCTGGTTTCAGAACGTTTGGTGGTGCATTTTCTCTTTTGGTTTTTACATGTTTTTATTGAGAGGGGCTAATCCAGCCTGGATGGAGATTATCAAACTAAATATTCAGGGGAAATCGAGAGAAAGAGTCTTCGCCATTGGATCAACTATCGATTATTTGGGGAGTGCTGTTTTGCCCATTGCGTTTGCTTGGGTTCTCGATGATCATTCAGGTTCATGGACGTGGGTCTTTTTTTTCGCGGCATGCATTGGAATTCTTTCTACGCTGCCTCTGATTTACATACCCCTCAATGCGGAAGCAACTTCTGATAACAAACCTTTATTTGGTGTTAAAAATACAATCATCAGACCTTGGAAGTCATCTTGGACCTTAATCAAAGAACGTCCCGATTTCAGAAGGTTTCAAGTCGGATTTATGCTTGGGGGAGCGGCTCTAATGATGATGCACACCATTCTTCCTGTTTATTTTGTCGATGTTTTAGAACTCACCTACAAAGAAATTATGTTTGCAATAGCCTTATGTAAGGGAATTGGATTTGCCCTCAGTTCGCCATTTTGGGTTAATCTTTTTCACAAAATCAACATTTTTCTTTTTTGTAGTATCGTCACAGTTTTTGCAGGACTTTTTCCTGTTTTTCTTTTTTGTGGTTATTTTCACATTTCGGCTCCTTACATCGCCTATATTATTTATGGGATCATGCAAGCAGGGAGCGAATTGTCCTGGAATATGTCAGGCCCTTACTTTGCAAAAGATCTTGATAGTTCGACCTATAGCAGTTTAAACGTGCTCACTGTGGGGCTTAGAGGATGTGTAGCTCCTGTTGCGGCAACTTTGATAGGCTCTTTGACAAATGCTACGACAGTTATGGTTATTGCTTTCATATTATGTGCAATAGCCACTGAAAGAATGAGAAGTTATGGTCAAAAGTATTCTCGGGGGCTGGCACAGCAAAACTTAAGCAGGTCTTGACTCTTTCTTGACAAATATTTCTGTTCTCTGTGTACTGCCCATTTAGGTAGTTGATCTTAGGTTTGGACAATGAGAAAAAGCTTCTTACCTTTAGTTTTAGTGTTTGTTTTTTCATCTAGCCTTTTTGGATGGTGGGATGTGGCTCACATGCTTGTATCCCAAATCGCCAAAAATCAAATGGACGCTGATACGATTAGGAAGGTCGAAGAATCGCTCAATTATTTTGGAGACGATTTTCCAGAAAGTAGCACTTTTATTACAGCATCGTGTTTCCCAGATGATATCACAACTTTGGGTCTTAGTGGATTTAAAGTTTGGCATGGCGTTTTGACGCCATATAGTGTCGATAATTTCCTAACAGATAGAGAAATAGGCTGTATAGAAACACTCGTCAAGGACAATAATCTGCACTCTGCGATTGGTCAGGGTATAAAGACTTTGAAAAATCCGAAAGCGAGAAATTGGGAAAAGTCATTCATGCTCCGTTTTCTTTTTCATTGCGTAGCAGACATCCACCAGCCTCTTCATTGCGTTCAGCTTTATTCCCAGCAATTTCCACATGGTGATTTAGCAGGTCATCGTTTTCTAATTAGCGGTATGCCCTACAGAAATTTACATCTTTTGTGGGACTCTATATTTGGTTTAGGAAATCAGAAGATGCACAGACCCTTAACTTTAGTAGACGAACAGTGGATTTGTGAAAATGCGGCCGCTATTGAAAACATGTTTCCCATTAATTCTATCCCTGAATGTGAAAAAATGGATTATTTGCAGTGGAGCGAAGAAAGTTATCAAATTGCCATCCAAGTAGCCTATCGAGGTGTTGAAGTGGGGGAAAAACCTTCAACACAATATTTAGCCGCTGGGCAACATGTAGCGATGCGTCAAATTGCCTTGGCAGGCTATCGTTTGGCAAGATTGTTCAATGAGTTATTCAATGATTGAAAAGGTATGAAAGCAGCAATTTATCCAGGAACATTTGATCCTCCTACCCTCGGTCATTTGAATGTGATTCAAAGGGTGGCCAGCAATTTTGACAGACTGGTTATTGGTATTGGGAATAATTTGTCAAAAGGTTCTATTGTTTTTTCTCTTGCGGAAAGAGTTCGGTTTTTTGAAGCAATTACGCAAAATATTCAAAACATTGAAATATTGGCTTTTGATGGCCTGCTCGTGGATTTTGCAAAGAGCCAGGGCATTAATATTATTGTTCGGGCTATTCGTACTATTTTTGATTTTGAATATGAAACTTTACAGGCTCAGATGAATCGTCAACTTGGTGAAGTTGAAACTTATTATCTCGTTGTCGATGAAAAATATCGTCTTGTGAGTTCCACTCTAGTTCGAGAGATAGCTTCCTATGGTAAACGTTTGATCGGTTTTGTCCCTCAAGAAATTGAAGAAACTGTTTTTCATCGATTGTTTCAGCAAAAAAAATAGTTGTAACCTGAATTTCGGGTTTTACTCCCTTTATCATAATTGAACCTCTCTCGACTTAAGGCGAGAGAGGTTCAATCTGGGGATTGGTTTTAAACTAACGCTCCGCTATATTCCCGTCAAAAGGGATAACATTTCGAATGGCTGAATCTTACGATTGGATCAAACGGATCGATGCGTCGATCGCAACACTGGAAGAAAAACCTCAATTCGGAGCTCCCCTTCCTTTTCCGTGGGAAAAGATTCAAGAGGGGCTCAGAACTCTCTTTGAAAAATCAGATCTCGCGCTGACTCACAAAGAGAGAGGATGGACCAAAGCGGACCAGCTCTGGGAAGGATTTGGAGAAAAACTTCTTACTCTTTCCGTGGTTTTTGCCCCTCTCTCTTCCCCGATCTATTGGGTGATGGGTGAGGAGGACCTGAAAACTCTGCTTACCGCACTGGTGGGCGGTGAAGAGATGGCTGCACCCTTTTGCGACTCAGATCATGTTGAGGGATTCCATCACTATCTCGCTCTAGAGGTACTGGAAAAGGTGGACCATCTCAAATTTGCCGAAGACCTCTCGCCAGCTTTAGGAGAGTGTCCAAAAGATTTCAGAGAGAAGCTTGGGGATAGTTACTGCTTTGCAGTAGATGTCTCGTTGACATTGGGCGGCAGAGGCGTGTGGGGTCACTTGATCATTCCGAGCGCGTTTAGAGAAGAGTGGAAGAGCTACTTTGCTTCGAAACCGAAGCCTCCACTTTCGGAAGAGGCGCAAAAAAAGCTAATCGTCGATGTGGCTTTAGAAGCGGGCAGTTCGGAGCTCTCTTGGGAAGAGTGGAAAGGGGCGAAAGTGGGTGATTTCGTCATTCTTGATAGCTGTTTTATTGATCCGGACACAAAAAAGGGTCGAGTAGTACTCACTCTGGGTGGAGAGCCGCTTTTCCGAGGAAAATTTGAGGAAGACGGCATTAAATTATTGGAATATCCCTTTTATGAAGAGGTAAAAGAGTCTATGGATGAGGAATTTGAATCAGAAGCGTCTTACAATAGTATTGATGAAAAAGAAGAGGCAGGTGAGCCTCAAGGAAAAACTCCAACCATCTCGCCGGAAAAAATACCCGTTTCTCTTACTGTTGAGGTGGGCCGTGTTCGAATGACAGCCGAAGAGCTCATGCAGTTGGCTCCAGGCAATCTCGTGCAACTCCCCGTCTCTCCCGACCAAGGTGTCGATCTTGTGGTTAACGGGAAAAAGCTGGGTAAAGGTGAGCTCGTCAAAGTAGGCGAGGTGCTCGGAGTACGTATCTTACAATTATGATATTATGACCTCTCAGGATGATTTTCACAAAACCCCTACCATTGTTGATATAGGCATCGAAGAGGAGTTTTTTGAGATGCCCAAGCAGATTGGGGGTTACAAGATCGAAAGTCTTCTGAATAAAGGGGGCATGAGCCTTCTCTACTTGGGCATTCATCCAGAAACTTACGAACCCATCACGATCAAAGTCCTCTCGTCGGCATATGTCTCCAATCCTGAGATGGTTGAGAGATTTATGCGCGAATCCGAGATTATCGAGCTAACCAATCACCCCAACATCGTCAAACTCTACGGCCACGGGAGGTGGGAAGGGGGTCTCTATATCGCCATGGAGTTTATCCAAGGGATTTCTCTTCGGGAGATGATCTTACAACAGGCCATGTCGCTGCGTCGCGCTCTTGAAGTCGTTCTTCAAATTTCCCATGCTCTGATTCATCTGCACGCCCATGGCATCATTCATCGTGATCTAAAACCCGAAAATATCCTTCTCACTGCACAAGGTGGGGTCAAAGTGATCGACTTTGGGATTGCTCAACTCTATCTCGAAAAGGAGGGCGAAAATCTTCCGAAGAAAAAGCGAATCATCGGCACGCCGGTTTACATGAGCCCCGAGCAGAAAGAAGATCCGCTCAACGTCTCTTTCTCCACCGATGTTTACTCCTTGGGTATTATCACGTACGAACTTGTCTTGGGCCGGCTAAGCCATGGAGTGATCCACCTCTCTTTGGTGCCACGAGGTTTACAGAAAATTCTGGCTAAAGCACTTCAGCCCAAGCCCAAAGATCGGTACGAAGACATTGTCGATTTTATCAAAGAGTTATCAGCCTATCTCGTCTCGGATGAGCTCAAAAGAGATATGCGCGGTAGTGATTATCTGGGAGAACTCAGTGAAAGCTTAAAAGAGGCGCAAGCCCTTCTCGTTCCGGCTCATCTGCCCGACTGGCCACGCACAGAGATAGCTCTGGCCTCCAACAGCAACACTGCCATCTCTGCAGTCTACTATGATTTTTTTCAGCAACGCGATGGTGCTTATACCGTTGTGATTGGAGAATCGATCGCCACGGGTGTAGAAGGTCTTCTATACATCGCTATTTTGCGTGGTATGATCCGTTCTCTTGCTCACTCTGTCGAAAAAACTACCGATCTCATAGCTGCGCTCAATGATCGGATTATTGAAGAAGAGAGAGAGCAGAGTTTTTCCCTCTCCTATCTGACCCTTTTCCCTAGTGAGAATCGTTTCTTGTATCTCTCCTGTGGCTATAGTCCCCTTTGGTATATTCCTATGGGCGCTGAAACGCCCCGTCGGCTCTCTGCAGACAATGTGGCGTTGGGCATTACCCCTGGAATAGAGTTTTTAGAAGTTGAGTCTAATTGGAATGTGGGCGACACCCTCTTTCTCCACACTTTTCAGGCAGGTCTTTCCAAAGATAGGGCAGAGCTTGAGTCAGATGAAGAGCTCTTCCGTGTTGCACTTACAGAGAATCTCTACCTTGCTCCAAAACAGCAAGTCGATGCTATTTTTCGCAAAGTATCACGAAGCGAGGAGAAGACCCTTTTTGAACGCCCCGTCACCGTCATCGGCCTATCCAGAACTAGCTAACACAAGAAGTTTTGTGAAGAAAAATGCAAGACATTATCACTCTTTTCATCTTGTGGTTGGTATAATGGTGACAACTACTGAAAATGGAAGTATAGTGCGGAGAAAAATGGGCTTGGAGAATAGAGTATCGGATGATCTGGCGGCAATTTATTTTCGTTTCTGTGGCTACTGCTATTGGTTTCACCTGTTTCGCCGAAGAGGTTGATGAAGAGACCATTACATTTATCGCTGAAACCTATCTCGAAAATCCTACACAAATTACTCCTTCGAAAGCGAAAGCCTCCCCGGCAGAACCAGAAAATGGATATACCGTTAATTTCGATGATGTTCCTGTTACTCAGCTCATCCGCTTTATCAGCCAAATTTCTAGCACCAATTTTATTTTCGATAATACTGATCTAAAAGATCTAAAGATCACCATCGTTTCCGAAGACTCCACAACTGCTGACGATCTCATGACTGCGCTGCTGCAAGTCTTGCGCATGAACTCACTCTCTGTAGTAGAGCAGGGGAATAACGTCTTGATCTACAAAAACTCGACCCTCTCCAAACTTTCCACCATTGTCTCGGATGCCAACTTAGAAGACGCGGCGGATTCCGCGGTAGTGACTCGGGTCTTTCGGCTCTATAACATCACTCCTACTAAAGTAGCCGAAATCGTCAAACCTTTGGTTTCTCGGGATGCGATTGTCGAAGTCTCCACAGAAACCCGTCACCTAATTATCAGTGATATCACCTCCAATGTCGATAAAGTCGCTGATCTGCTCAACATTCTCGACGCTCCCAATATTGTTCTCGATGTTGGAGAGTACGATGTTCAATATGCGGTTCCATCGGTGCTTGTAAGTTATGCTAGCGAAATTCTAGCCCCCCTATCAATGGATACACCAGTCCAATTGATGGCACAGCCTTCAACCAGAAAAATCTATATCGTTGGCACTCCTTATCTTCTCGAAAAGGCGATACAAGTACTTGCTTCGTTAGATTCTCCAGATATCATAGATATCATCGCAGACCTTCCTCCCACTGCGATGGCTAACAACACCTTCCAAGTTTATAAACTCAAATACCATGATGGCAAAGAGATCGCCGATGCCCTGCGGGCGATTGGCATGAATCTGCAGGCTGGCGGATCTGGTAATATTAATTTAGTTACTACGATTAACACTATTGAATGGATTGACGTTAACAACTCTCTAGTTCTTTCTGGAACACCTGACGCTGTGGGCAAGGTAATAAAACTCATCGATGATCTGGATACGGCTCCCAAGCAGATCTATATCGAAGTGCTTATTATCGATACGGAACTCGCTAACTCATTGAATTTTGGAGTAGAGTGGATCGCTCTCGGCAATGAACTGAACAAGCTTGCTTTTGCCTCTTCCTTCCTCGACACTCCCCCTAGTACCGCTCCAAACCAAACACTTACCGGCTCTTCCCAGGCACCTCTCTATGGTGGCGCACGCGCTGCTCAAACCAATCCCCCGCCGGATGCCTCACGAGGAGGAGCTGCTGGAACAGGTGGAGATATTCCTCTGACCAGCCAATTTCAAATGGGAATTATTGGAAATATCATTCGTCATAAAGGTCAGTCCTTCCTCACTCTCGGAGCTCTTGTGACCGCTTTGGAGCAGGAAGGAAATACCACCATTGTTCTCAACCCCAGAATTATGACCGAAGATACTAAGGAAGCCAATATCTTCGTTGGGCAGAACATTCCCTATCAGACCACCAGTACTATTGTTCGAGACACTGGTTCGGTCACACAAAACATTCAATATGAAGATGTGGGCATTCAGCTTAAAGTGACTCCACAAGTGGGACCGGACAATGTCGTCTCTCTGCAGCTCGATCAATCTATCAGCGAAGTGGTCTCCGCCACGACTGCCGTTAGCTCATCAGCAGGAGAGTCTATCTTGCTCGCTCCAACTACCAATAAAACCTTGACTACTACCCGCGTCCATGTGCCCAATGATTGTTTTCTCGTCATGAGTGGTCATATCCGCGACAAAAAAACCTTCTCACGAAGTGGAATACCCTGCCTAGGAACACTTCCCTGGATTGGACCTGCCTTTAGCACCACACAAGAATCTCGGGACAAACGCAATCTCATTATGTTCATCAGACCCCATGTGATCAGCACCATTCGCGAAGGTGTCGACTTGACCAACAAAGAAGGGTACGATGCTAACTGGAACAGCAATCCTTGCTCCATAGAAGAGTGTGGCGAAATAGAGCGAGCCCCCGAGAACGAAACCTGCCCTTCCTGGGTTCCGAGGTAGAACAATTGACCGAAATTGTCTCTTTCTAGACAATGGTCACATGTTTCGTTCGCTGACACTGATTTTAATGCTCGCTGTCGCTCTCTCTTCGTGTTATCGAGTCTCTTCCAAACTCGAACCCAAAGTCGCCACACCAATACATCCCAAACAGGTCGAAAGGGAACAGAGAGTCTGCCTCAATCTTCCAGATAATTTTTCTACTTCTCCTTTCACTCCACTTACTTCCGCAGAAAAAGTAGAGGAGTGGGGTAAAGAGCTTACTATTGCCTACGCCTTCGCTGAGGATTTTGATCTCTACCGCGCGATCACTGGTTTTAAAAGAGCCCTCTATCTCCTTCCTGCAGATCTAAAAGAGCGCCGCCTTGAGATCGAGTATGACGTCGCACTCGCCTACTATCTTGGGCAAAAATATGTTGAAGTAGTCTATGCAGTTGAGGCAACTGACCTCGTCTGCGTAGATAACGCCTTTCCAGCTTTTTCTGATCTGCTGCTTATTCTCTATGATAGTTATAAACAGCTGGGCAGAGAAGAGCAGGCCTGCCATATCCTCGCTCTCATCGAAAAAAAAAGTCCCCATTATGCCGAGAAGCTGACCCTCCTCTCCGCTGTCCAGTCAGCT
>JAAKFT010000037.1 GCA_011064935.1 Chlamydiota bacterium
GTCCACCACAAAGCCCTGCGCGGAGGCGGTTCTCTCCAAGAGCTGGATTACCCTCTTCATTGACGATCTTCATGCTCAAGGTATTGATTCCACAGACTGCATCGACGCCAGCACGAGCAGCGGCGAGCAGCACTTCTTGGAGCAGCTCTTTTTCGGCGATCATGCCAAGCTTAATGATGAGGGGTGTTCCGCCCAGCGACGCCTTCAACGCTTTGGAGATGGTGTAGATGGTCTCGGGACTTCTGTGGATTGACCCTTCGCGTGAGGCAACGTTGGGACAGGAGTAGTCGGCTTCGATAATCTTGGCGCCGCCTTCAAGAGCGATCTCTGCTGTTTTGACAAAATCTTGGGTAAAATCTTCGCCTGTGCGCGGAGTGCCGACGATCGAAACGATCATAACCTGCCCCTCAGCAAGAGAACTGTCGGCTTTGGCGATATCGGCGATCAGATAGTCGGGATCACGCGAAGGAATACCAAAGGAGTTGGTCGCTCCGATGGAGGCCATATCTTTTGGGGGTATGGACGCTTGACAGAGAGTCTTCCCCTCTTCTTCGGGGGCGATAGAGCCTGGACTCTCCACATAGATCATGTTAGGTAGAGGATGGGCAGGATGTTTCTGGCTGCGGATGGTTTTGTAGGTGACGATATCAAAGCCCATGCGTGCGGCAAAGGTCACGAAACGGCTGTTAAGCAGTGGACCCGCCGGAACACCGATCGGTGTGGCCACCGGAAAGCCGAGAAAGTCCATCCATTGCTCTTTGGGAGAAACCTCTCGTTTAGGGATAAATCCATCAAAGAAGGGTCCCTCCTCAAAATTCTCGAGGTAACTCTTCTCGATGTTGTAAATTGGCGGCTTTTTTGGCCACCACATTTGCGAATTAAATCTCATTGTGTATTTTACCTATTATGAGCATCAAACTCTTTGTGGGTTACTCCCTCACTCCGGAACTTAAACCTCACCTCGCTACCTCTTCGCTTCTCTGCATCCCTCATCAGGGCAAAAAATACCTCGGTCGCTACTTGGAGAGCGATTCGCCGACGCTATCCGCTGTCCGCCGACTTGCTGAGGAGATTAACCTTGCTCTGCCGATACATTATCGGGGTGAGTTGGTTGTTTTTCCTCAAACGTTTATTGGATAGCAAATATCTCCCCATTCACAATGGTATAGACTGGCCAGCCGGTCAAAACCCTTCCCGCATAGGGACTCCAGCCACACTTGGTCTTTAAATCACTCGCTCTCACCTCTTTTTTCATCTCCATGTCGACCCAAACCCTATCGTCATTGGGAGGAAGCGAGAAGATCTTCTCAGCATTGGTATGCGTCAATTCGGTCAGTCGCTCAAGGGAGAGTCTCTTCTGATTCACCGCATCGAGCATGAGTGGCAGAAGGGTTTCAATGCCGGGTA
This sequence comes from Chlamydiota bacterium, assembly GCA_011064935.1. Classification (GTDB taxonomy): domain Bacteria; phylum Chlamydiota; class Chlamydiia; order Chlamydiales; family JAAKFR01; genus JAAKFT01. The sequence goes on from JAAKFT010000037.1 coordinate 1,408, forward strand.
TTCCTGAAGGGGATTGAGGATAGGGTCGTCTCTTCTCCTCAAGGAGATGTGGTGCGTGGTCACTGCCAATCGTGTCGACGGTGCCATCTGCAATCCCTGCCCAAAGTGCCTCTTGATCTTCATGGCTCCGCAGAGGAGGATTGGCCTGCACTAGACTCTTCCACTCAGCGTAGTCGTCAACGGTCAGGAAGAGGTGATGGGGAGTCACTTCCGCATAGACCGGGAGTCCGTCCTTTTTGGCTTGTCGCACGAGCTCCAGCTCCTCTTTGGTGGAGAGATGGGCGATATAGAGCGAGGTCTGGTATTTGGCCGCCAATTTGATCGCCTCTCTGGTCGCTACTATCGCAGCTTCTGGAGAACGAATCTTGGAGTGGGCCGCCGGATCGGTAGTCGGACCATAACGCTCTTTCTCTCTTTTCAAAATCTCTTCATCCTCAGCATGAACAACTACGACCATATCGACCGAGGCCGCTCGCCGAAAAACTTCATCCAAATCCAGCGCGCTCTCAACAAGTAGAGAACCTGTGGTGGAACCGAGATAGACTTTGACGCCGATGGCTATCTCTTTGGCCTTTTCAATCTGATCGAGATGGTTTTTATCCGCTCCAAGATAGAGCCCATACCGCAGCGGAATACCCACCGAACGGAGCTGCGAATCGATGATCTTCTTTTTCGCAATCAGAGCGTCGATGGTCATACACGGGGGCTTATTGTTGGGCATATCGCAGACCATGGTCACACCGCTTGAGACCGCAGCGAAGGCGCCACTCTTCCAATCCTCTTTGTGACACTCACCAGGAGTTCGAAAGTGAACGTGGGGGTCGATAAGAGCGGGAAGCTCTATTAGACCTTGATGATCAATAGTTTTAACACACTTCATGGGAAAAACTCTTCTCGCAATAGTTACAGAGCAACTCAACTCCTTCACCAAAACGGCGGACAGAAAAGAGGGTATCCATCGGATCGTGATTGGTGATACAGCGGGGATTGGGACAACAGAGCATCTTTTTCACACTCTCTGGCAGCTCCACGGGAAACTTTTTGACGACCTGAAAGTCGTTGATGATATTGATTTTTGCTTTGGGGGCAAAGACAGCGATCTGGTTGGCCTCTTCTGCTGTGATGACACGTCCTTCAACCTTTATCAGATCCTTGTATCCCATGGATTTACTCGGCAGGTTGAGTCCTAATGTGACCTGATGTTTATGACCGGCCAATCGGAGTAAGCGAACGATGCGCATCCCTTGTCCCACTGTGATATGGTCGATCACTGTCCCATTTTCAATCGCCGCTACAGAAAGAGTTTTTTTCATGAGCCTAATACCATTGTTAATAGAGCTTGTCTTACGTAAAGGCCGTTCTTCGCCTGGGTAAAGTAGTGGGCCTGCGGCATTTTATCAACTTCGCGAGCAATCTCATCGACCCGCGGCAGTGGATGGAGCACTTTCAGACTCTCCTTGCCTTTTTGTAGTAGGGCAGGTGTGAGGACAAAGCTCTTCTCCTGTTCCAGACTATCCGAAAGTCGCTCTGTTTGGATGCGGGTCATGTAAAGAATATCTGCGCGATCGATCACCTCTTCCAAAGAACCGTGGAAGGAGAAGGGAACCCCTTGTGAGCGTAAGCTCTCCAAGAGGCCATCGGGCATCGCCAGCGAGGCGGGCGAGACAAAGAAGAGTCGGCAGTTGAAATGGGCCAACGCTAGCACTAGCGAGTGGACTGTTCTACCAAACTTTAGATCGCCGACAAGGGCGATGTTGAGTCCTTCGAGTTTGCGTTGGCACTCCTGAATGGTGAAGAGATCGCAGAGGGTTTGAGTCGGGTGTTCGTTGGCGCCGTCACCGCCATTGATGACCGGTGTATCGGTCGCCTCGGCTGCCTGCCTAGCCGCTCCCTCAAGCGGATGGCGGAGAACGATGCAATCAGCGAGTTCACCTATCACCTTCATCGTATCGTAGAGAGACTCCCCTTTCTTGGCTGAGGTCGACTGTCCGTCAGAAAAACCAATCACCTCACCACCCAACCGCTTCATTGCCGACTCAAAAGAGAGACGGGTGCGGGTCGAAGGCTCGAAAAAGCAGCTCGCCATGATCGTCCCTTTCAGAATCGGCCCTGGAGGGGTCGTCTTGATCTCCTTGGCTCGCACCAAAACCGAGAGGATCTCCTCTTTGGTCAGATCTTTGATAGAAACAATATCTCTTCTAATCATCCTTTCCTCACGTATTCTCTCCACGACTTGATCGTGATGTTGCTTAACTTTGGCTCCGCAAGACAGTGCAAAAAGAGCTGGGCGATCTGCAGATTGGTGATCAACGGAATATTGTGGTCGATTGCGAGCCGTCTAACCCGGTAGCCATCGGTGATGGTGCGCGCCGCCATTCCGCGCGAAATGTTGATAATCAGATCGATCTTTTTCTCTCGAATGGCGGTTAACACATTGGGCTGCCGTCCTTGACTCACCTTGTAGAGACAGCGCGACGCCACACCCCGTTTCGACAGAAAGTCATGCGTGCCGGGAGTGCTGTAGAGCTCCCACCCTGCCTGATCCAAGGTCTTGAGTTGAGTCAGCAGCTTCTCCTTGTTATTACCCCCGATACTCACCAGGATCCGCTTCCCTTTGACCGACTGCTCGGTTGCCAGCCAGGAAGAGAGGAACGCTTCCAAGAGATCTTCTCCAAGACAGGCCACTTCACCGGTCGATGCCATCTCGACATGGGCGACCGGGTTGGCCCCTTTGAGGCGATGGTAGGAAAATTGAGAGGTTTTGATACCGACATAGTCGAGATCGAGCGTGTTGTAGAAGATGGGACGATGTTTTCCAAGCATCACCTCAGTGGCAATCTTGATAAAGTTGTGTCCAGTCACTTTTGAGACAAATGGCAAAGAGCGCGCAGCCCGAAGGTTACACTCAATCACTTTGATCGCATTCTCCTTGGCGATAAACTGAATGTTGAACGGGCCGGTGATGTTGAGAGCTTTGGCAATCTCCCGTGTGATCGCTTTTGTTCTACGAATGGTCTCGAGATAGAGCTTCTGAGGTGGCAGGACCAACGTCGCATCGCCTGAGTGAACCCCCGCATTTTCGATATGTTCTGAGATCGCCTCAATCACCACTTTGCCCTGATCAGCCACTCCATCCACCTCAAGCTCTTTGGCGTTGAGGATAAACTGTGACATCACCACCGGATGCTCTTTGGAGACAATCGTCGCCTCATCTAGATATTTCTCCAGCTCACTGTCGTCATAGATCACATTCATCGCAGCTCCAGAGAGGACATACGATGGACGCACTAGAATAGGATAGCCGACCTCGACAGCAAAAGCGCGCGCCTTGGCGAGCGAACTCACTTCCACCCACGCCGGCTGGTCGATCTCATGCTCATGGAGCAGCGAGGAGAACTTCTGTCTATTTTCTGCCTGGTCGATCGAAGTCGCCGAGGTTCCCAAAATCGGATAGCCCGCCTTGTGGAGAGGGAGCGCCAGGTTGTTGGCTATCTGCCCACCGACCGAAACAATCACACCCTTGGGCTTCTCAAAGTCCGCGATATCTCGCACCCTCTCGAAAGAGAGCTCTTCAAAATAGAGCCGCTCCGATTCATCGTAATCCGTGGAGACCGTCTCAGGGTTGGAGTTGATCATAATTGTGGGGACATTTTGCGCTTTGAGCGTGCGCACCGTGTTGACCGCGCACCAGTCAAACTCTACCGAAGAGCCGATGCAGTAAGGCCCCGACCCCATCACAATGGTCGGCGACTCCGATGAGGGAGCTAGATCGTGGGTCGCTCCGTGGTAGGTCATGTAGAGATAATTGGTCTGTGCGTCGAATTCTCCAGCCAACGTATCGATCTGCTTGACGAAAGGATAGATTCCTCTCTCGATTCGCTCATTTCTGACCTGCTCTTCATCTCTCTTCTGGAGTTTAGCAATCGCCTGATCCGAGTAACCCATCTTTTTTGCTTCGAGTAGAATATCTGGCTCACTCACGATCTTCTCCTCGAGAGAGATGATCTGATGGAGATGCGAGAGAAACCAGCGATCGATTTTCGAGAGCTCGTGCACCTCATCAACCGTTCCGCCAGCTCTGAAAAAGTCGCTAATCGCAAAGAGCCGTCTGTCGGTCGCCGTTTCAATTTCACGTTTTGGCTCCCTGATCTCATAAGGATAGTCCATCAGCCCCGAGCAGCCGATATTGAGCATCCGCACCGCTTTTTGGAGCGCTTCTGGGAAGGAGCGGCCAATCGCCATCACCTCACCCACACTCTTCATCTCCGATCCGATCGTCCGATCAGCAGTCCGGAATTTCTGAATATCCCAGCGCGGCATTTTCACAACCAGATAGTCTAGTGCCGGCTCAAAAAAGGCTGAGGTCTGTTGTGTCACCGAGTTTTTGATTTCATGCAACGCGTAACCCAGCGCCAACTTCGCCGCCACAAAGGCTAGCGGATAACCGGTTGCTTTCGATGCAAGCGCGCTCGACCGTGAGAGGCGAGCGTTCACTTCGATCACCCGATAATCACAACTCTCTGGATCGACCGCATATTGAATGTTGCACTCTCCGACAACTCCCAGATGACAAACCGTTTTAAGCGCTATTTCGCGAAGCAGATGGTACTCTTCGTTGGAAAGTGTCTGCGATGGAGCCACCACAATAGACTCGCCCGTGTGGATCCCCATCGGATCAAAGTTCTCCATATTGCAGACTGTGATCGCATTGCCCTTGCCATCACGCACTACCTCGTACTCCACCTCTTTCCAGCCGGTCAGATCCTCTTCAACCAGAAGTTGCGACGTTTTCGAGAGCGCTTCGGTTGCCAGCTTGACAAGCTCCTCTTCATTCTGCACCGTTCCAGATCCCAGACCTCCCAGCGAAAAACCAGACCGGATCATCAGTGGATAGCCCATCCGCTTAGCGACCCTCACCGCCTCCTTGACCGTGGTCACCGTCTCACTCTTGGCTGTCTTCACCTCAATCTCTTTCAGCGCATCCTTGAAGAGCTCGCGATCTTCCGTCGTCCGAATCGTTTCGACCGACGTTCCCAAAACTTTGACACCATACTTCTTGAAAACTCCAGCAGCTTCGAGTGCTAACCCCAAATTGAGCGCCGTCTGACCTCCAAAGCCCAGCAATATGCCATCGGGCCGCTCCTTTTCGATAATTCCAGTCACACTCTTTTCATCGAGCGGCAGAAGATAGACCTCATCAGCCATCCCTTCATCCGTCTGCACCGTCGCAATGTTAGGATTGACCAGCACCACGTGATGGCCCTCCTCTTTGAGCGCCTTAATCGCCTGAGAACCCGAATAGTCAAACTCCCCAGCCTGCCCGATGCGTAGTCCCCCAGATCCAAGTATCAGTAGCTTTTTCATAACTGCTTGTAAAACCTCTCAAAGAGAAAACGGGTATCAGTTGGTTCAGGCGCTGCTTCCGGATGAAACTGCACCGCTGAAAAAGGAAGCGTCTCGTGCGCAATCCCCTCAACCGATCCATCGTTGAGATTGCGGAAAGTCGCTTTCCATCCCTTCGGCAGACTCTTCTCATCCACCGCATACCCATGATTTTGGCTGGTCACATAACATCTCTCACTCTCCACATCGATGCACGGCTGATTCTGTCCCCTATGACCAAACTTGAGCTTATAAGTCTCCGCTCCCGCTGCCAGCGCCAGCAGCTGACTGCCCAAACAGATCCCAAAGATCGGTTTCTTAGCAGCCATTGCTCGCTTCAAGATTTCGATCGTCGCATTGCAGCGCGTCGGATCTCCCGGTCCATTTGAGAGAAAAACCCCATCGTATTCTTCGTTGGTGAAATCGTAGTCATAAGGCACCCGCACCAGTTCGATCGGAAAGTTCAGAAGCTGACGGATGATATTCTCTTTCATTCCGCAATCGACCACGATCACCCGCTTCTTCCCTTTGCCATAGACCTTTTGCTGCTTGATTGAGACCAGAGAGACCAGCTCTTTCAGATTGGGATCGTCAAAGACCTGATTATCTTTGGGTTGCTCCACGATTGCTCCGAGCATCGTACCAGCCGTTCGCAACGTTTTAGTCAGCTCCCGCGTATCCACCCCGACCATAATCGGTACTCCTTCATGCTCCAGCCACTCCAGAAGAGAGAGCAAGCTCGCATGGTGGCTATAGGCCGCGCAACACTCGCTCACAATCACCCCGCGAGCATGAATCTTCTCAGACTCCCACTGCGCCTTGTCGGCCACTCCATAGTTGCCGATCAGCGGATAGGTAAAAGTCAGAATCTGACCCGTGTACGAAGGATCTGTCAAGCTTTCGTAGTAGCCCGTCATCCCCGTGGTGAAGACCACCTCACCAAAGGTCTCGTCCCCCATCCACTCTGGAACCCTTCCCTCGAAGCGAGCCCCATTTTCTAGTACTAAACATCCTTTCTTCATAATTGTGCATCAGGGCAAAAAAAAAGCCATCCTATGCGGATGGCCTTTCTATAATAACTTTTATATCTTGTTTTCTTCTCATATGTCTTGAGAGAAGCATACATTACTTATCGATTCTTGGCAACTAAGGTTGAAGTAATGACAAACGAGCAATCTAGAAGGATTTTTTGAATTGTCTCAATCCAATCCGATCGCCGATTAAAGGCCGATAAACGAAAGGCTTTTACCCCTTTTTCGGCTACAAGTGGCATATACTCCCGCTCAATCTCATGGAGCGTTTCGAGATGGTCCGAGGTAAAACTAATCGGCACAAAGATTAAATTTTTTCTTGCACCAATCCACTGCTCTACGCTCCTGCAGAGCTCTTGCGTGGAAGGCTCAAGCCAACGTCCCAGACCAAACTTGGATTGATAGGCCAACCGGCCTAAAACCTCAGGAAATCCTTCCATCACCCGCGCCACCGTCTCCTCGCACTGACGATCATACTCATCCCCTCGGCGAAGAGCTTTCTGCGGCAGCCCATGAGCCGAAAAGAGCAGTGCCGTCTCGCTAGGTTTCAACTGGTTTTGCTCTATAAATTCCCTAATCATCTGCTGCATGAGAACCACAAAAGCAGGATGAGTCGAGTAGGATTTGACCCAGACACATCTCCCCGCCGTCTCAGGAGAGAGGTGGTCTTGCAAAAAACGGGCGATGCTCCCTGTGACCGAGTAGGTAAATTGGGGAAACATCGGAAAAACAACGATTTTATCGCCGGCTAGCTGCTCAATCGCCGCGAGGGATTCATCATGAGTCGCCGGCAGATAGCGATGGAAGGTCACCACATTGCCCAGCTCTTTTCGCAGTCCAGCGGCCACTGCCTCTGTATCTCCGTAGATCGGAGAGCTCCCTCCAATAGAGGCATATTGCTCCCCCACACTCTTAGCACGCCACTTGGCAATCTTTCTAAAGAACCATCTTGGCAAAATCGACTCGACCACATCCCGATCAGTGAGAAGCGCGCTCAAAAACGGCTCTATCTCACTCAGCGACCTCGGCCCCCCAAAATTAACTAATAAATAGCTTGTCATAACAAATTTCTTTGTCTTTTCTCCTTCGGAGATTACATTGCAGTATTATGTACCGATCGCGTGGATTTGTCTCCATTTTCCAGGTAGTGGCCTTTTTTATTGCTGCCTTCGCCGTTTTTATCTGGGGCTGTTCACACCGGAATAAGAGCGATACCTTCATTGGGCGAGATCCCACCTGGTATCCCGAGAATCTCGGCACCAAAACCGATGAGATCAACGGTTTCACCAACGCCCTCATTGGCAATATTGGGAAAAATAATATTCAAATTATCGACATCGACTCCATCAATCTCCTCCAAGGCCTCGATGAACAAGAGTATCCTGCCATCCTCTCTTCTCTGCCACCCACAGAAGAGAATCAGGACCGATATCTCTTTTCCAACCCCTATCTTCTCATCGGACCGGTGCTGGTGGTTCCTATTAATTCCAAGGCCACCTCACTCAATGATTTCGAGGATAAAATTATCGGCGTCAGCCCCTATGATGATTCCATGCTCATCGCTCAAAAAAATCCTACCCTGATCATCAAAGAATACGAAGCTATGCCCTCAGCTCTCGAAGATCTCGCAGCTGGAAAGATTGACGCGGTATTGCTCAATACTCTCAAAGCCAATGCCCTTATCCCCAATCTCTATCCAGAAACCTTGCGCATTGCCTCCTACCCACTCAACAAAAAAGGGCTCAGATTGATCGCACTCCGAGGAGAGAATGAAGATCTGATCTCCCATTTCAACACAAAACTCAGCGACCTCCGAGAGAGTGGCGAATACACGAAGCTACGCAAACAGTTTGGCATTCCCTAAATAACTCACCTTACGCAAAAAATACCTTGATAGCCTGGCTCCAGCAGGCAATCTACTTCGCATAGCTCCTCACCTAACTCACTTGGAGTTGGGTTTCGTCGCGATGCTTGTATCTCACCTGCTTCGCTCAGCCTCTCTGCGGCATTTTTTACGTAAGGCGAGTTAAATAATTTCTACTAGCTTCTGTTTTATTGATCTTTCCTTCATAATGGCTCTTTAATCAAAACCTATGAGGTAAAGTTATGACAACAGGATCACCACCTATTAGTGACAATGAAGGATTTGCGCATCGCGGACCTCCTACATCGGGCTCAGGTAGGTTAACAGATACCGATGGCGGTGGACGTCCGGTAAGTGAGTTAAAAGGGGAGAACCTCAAGAATGATCGCCGTTGTATGCGACTATTTGCCGTTGCCCTTTTGGCCGTGGGTATCGCTGCGACCGTTATTGGGATTCTAGCCATTATGGGTAGCTCTCTTCCCACGGTACCTTTCTTTCAAGATATCGCCGCCATCACCAGCTCTATCGGTGCCAAGTTAGGTACCGATGCCTGGACCCTCTCGATTCTCACAGCCTCTCTCGGCTTAGCAACGATGATTGGAGGCGCTGCCTGGACCGCGGGTGAGTGCTGGATCCGCAAAGAAAAAGAGCACGCGAAGAGTACTCCCGCGGCTGAGCCCGTACTACTTAGTGATGATGGGCCCACCGTAGTTACCCTCCCCCTCGCTCCCTCTCACCACGAGAGGAATAGAGATGGCGATGGCGATGGCTGGGAGTAGTGGTGACTGGGGTAAAAAGTAATTTATTTTAGTAGAGATTTTCAAAAAAAGCTGTTCATACTGAACAGCTTTTTTATTTTAAAATTCTTTTTATTGTTTACACTTAATAAACATTTGATTAAAATAGATGTTATAAAACTTAAAAACCAAAGGTGAGTTATGAGTACAGAAGGAATGGGACCAGATGCAACTGCTGTAGGAGCTATAGTTGGCAAATTGTTGCCATCATCTCGCAAATCAGACAAATTGCCTTGCTCAGCCAAAATTGCAGCAGCAGTTGTATCTGTGTTTTTTGTTATTGGACTCGCAACGATTATTATTCCCAACTTTGTGGCAGCCTCTAGCTTGCCGATGCCTCTTGCCAATATCAGAATGATCGGTATTTTGGTCGCCTCAGCTAGTCTAATATCAGCATTTCCTATTGGCCTCATAGTTGGGGCGTGGGAGAAGCGATCAGCTAGATCATCGGAAGCAAAAGTTGAAGCCTCTGAAAAAAAACCTAGAGGCAGCAGCTCGGCCTCCGCCGCTGGGACAGAGCCGAAATATGGAGATCTAGATGCAGAGAGCTCCGATTCGGGGGAGTGGGGGGAGATGGAGTCAACTTGTAGGATAGGAGAGAGCGCAGGACAAGCGTGCCACGGACATCCATTTACAGTTTCTGAAATAGCTTCAGCCACGCATCATGCATCGAATAAAGCTGCAAATACTGAGCGAGATTTTCTAGAGAGCCTGCCCCCGGGAACGTGGTACTGTGCAGATAGCAATGATGATGATTCAGACTCTTCCACCAGTGACTGGTAGTAAGTAGCTCAATTCAAAACAGCTGATTCTAAAAAAGGTTGCCAATTTGGCAACCTTTTCCTTTTTTAGATATGATAAATTTAGCTTGAAGAAATGATTAATTTTTTATACCGTCAGTGGTATGAAAAAACTACTCTCACTCCTTCTAGTTCTAATGCCACTGACCGTGCTAGCGCACGATGTTAACATTTACGATAGCTACTATATTACATGGCATCGCTACAAGGCCAACTTTGGCGTTGAAAAGACTTTTGTTGAGTTTCCAAACCGTCCTACTGAAACTCAAACTAACTTTCTTAAAATCGCCTACACGTGGGACTCCAATATCCTCTATTCTTTTAGCGGCTACTTTCCTCCGATGGGAAACCTCAATCCTCGCGACTTCTTTGACAACATGTTGTGTCGAGCTTCAGACTATCCCTATGTTGTGCTCTCAAGTGCGATCTACGAAGACGGTGATGGATATTGGGTGCTTGATTACTCATCCAAAGATATGAGTAAAAACACAATTGTCTACACCCGTTCGGTTGTCTCTCCGTTCAACGCGTACATCTTGCAGGCCGTCTTCCCCTATGGGTATACCCACCATTTTGAGTACTTTATCGACACTTTCAAGATTCGCTGCGATTGCGACAAGTAGATCAGAAGTATCTCAACGTGGAGGAACAAAATGATCGCGGCAGCGATCAAACTCTAAACAGCCCCGCGTGAAGCGAAGCGGAACGTGGGGTATTGAGGACATAAAAATGAGCGCCGCGGCAGCGGCGCAACAACTACATGGCGCATTCATACAGAATTCATTTTTTTCATCTCATCTGGTCCACAAAAAATCGCCGGAGATGGCTCACAGCAACAATCCAGCCCCGTCTCTATGGCTATATGAATGGCATCATAGCAAATTATGACAGTCAACTATTGGAAATCGGTGGAATGTCGGATCATGTGCATTTGCTTGTCAGGATCAGTTCCATTGACAAATTTTCTTCCTTTATCCGGGACATTAAGGCCGGTTCTTCTCTTTGGATTCACAAAAACTATCCCGATTTGAAGGATTTTGAATGGCAAGAAGGATACGGTTCTTTTACCGTCAGCTATTCTATTTTGGAAAACGTTCGGGAATACATACGAAATCAAGAGCAACATCATGCTGTGACGTCCTTTGACGAAGAATTTAAAAAATTTCTGAACCTGCACCAGGTGAAATTTGATCAACGGTTTGTGTTAGGTTGAGAATTGTTGCGCCGCTTCCGCGGCGCTCTTGATATTCTCATACGTAACCCCACGTTCCGCTTCGCTTCACGCGGGGCTGTTTAGAGTTCGATCGCTACCGCGATCCATTTACGCCAGCAATGATCAGGGGTAGCTCAACGTGGAGGAGCACAATGGATCGCGGCAGCGATCTAACTCTCAGGAGCCCCGCGTGGAGCGTAGCGGAACGTGGGGTATCGAGGATGTAAAAAAGAGCGCCGCGGTAGCGGCGCAACAATCTAGGACAATGCTGATGTGTCAACCACTCCTCCCTAAAGGAAGGAGCTTGTAGCTCAGAAGAGGAACAATATGCACGAAGCGATATTCCAACAACACGGCTACCTTAGCCTAAGATC
>JAAKFT010000038.1 GCA_011064935.1 Chlamydiota bacterium
CTCGGTCAGCCCGATCTCGATGACGCTCGGCGCCGGCGACTGCGCCCAGTGCCATGACGAAGGCCCCAGACACTCCAAGAATATCGAGTGGAACAACTCGCCGCACGCCACGGCATATTTCCGTAGCTCCGGCTCGTGCCTGCCGTGCCACAGTACCCACGGCTTCATCGACAGCATCGACGGGGACAGCAGCAGCAGCAGCAGCGGCAGGAGCAGCGTCTGCGTCAGAGACAGCAGCAGCAGCAGCGTCAGTGACAGCAGCAGCAGCAGCGTCAGAGACAGCAGCAGCAGCAGCGTCAGAGACAGCAGCAGCAGCGGCATCTTCAGAGCCTTCATTGGAATCTTCTGTTTCAGAATAACCAATCGGATCATTACCGCTCATCGCTGCTTCTTCCTCTTCCTCTTCCTCTTCCTCTTGTGGCTTAGCGGCAGTCTTAGCAGCTGAAATTTTATTATCCATAACAGCTACTTTGTTTTGCGCGTCTTTCAATTGCGCTGTAGCTGCTTGAGATTCCTTGATTGCATTTTCGCGCTTTCCGTTTTGAGTTTTAACCTGTTTATGAAGAGGCTCACAAACTTTTCCATCCGTTTGATTGTCTTCTAATTCAGTTTTAAGTGCAGCTATATCATCTGCAATCTTTGCAGTAGCTGCATCCCATGCAATTTTTGTAAGCTCAAGCTTTGCACAGGCTGTCTTCCAAACTTCGGAGGCTTTTCCCCATTTTTCCACAGAGTTTCCTTTGCTCTTCTGGGCGGCTTTTTCAGCTTTAGTAGCTTCCTTCACGCTGCTATCGGATACTTTTTTTGCGTCTCTTCCTGGCTGAGAATGAGGGTTGGTTGATGTAACGCCGGTAAAACCTGTTGCACCTGACACGATTCTACTCAATAATTGAGAGGCCCTGTTACGGGCTTTTGATTTTTTTTCGCGCATCTCGTCAGTAGCCATTTTATCGACTTTTGTAGCAGTCGCTGCTGCTGCTGCATATGATTCCGAATCTTCAGCCCCGTTGACCGATACTGTTGAACTACTTCTTGATATACTTGCTGCTGCACTCATAATTTTTCTCCTTGTACTTAGATTACTTCTTAACTCACTGGGTTTGTCCGTCTCCTTGTCTCGCCCTGCCGCGCCATCTCCGAAACTTTGCTCCTTGTCAATAGCTTTGGCTATTGACTCGTTGCAAACTCTCGGATCCGTCACATCAGAACGATCCCTTGAGATGGGACACTCCCTGAACGGATACTTTTTTTCGCTCCCTCGAACACGAGGAGAAGCTTCCTTTATAAAAGAAAATTTAGATTAGAATTAAGAAAAGATTAAGTCTAGAAAAAATTTACATTTAGAGAGAAAAAAGATTAGAAAAGAGTGACGAAAAAAAGGGTGAAGAAATCTTTCTTCATCCCATTTTTGAGGATGTGCAAAGGGTTTTACTGGTTTTCTACTCTACCGATCCCTTTACTTTTCCTTTGTCTTAGTTGCCGGGGAGACTCTTCTTCTTCGCTCTTTTCAATTATTGCTGCGGCAACTTTGCATTTTTCAGTCGCTTTTTGAATTTGTGCTTCCATAAGTTTCATTCTTGCATCAGCATCTTCTACATTTCTTTCTGCAGTTCTCAACTTGATTGTCAGTTTTTGGAACGAATTTTCAAGGTTTGGATCTGAAGGCTTAGCTTTTGATGCAGCTTGGAGCCAATTTCTATCTTCTTCAATTGCTTTAGCTGTTGACTTCCATGTATCTTTAGCAACCCCCCAACTTTTACGGGCTGTTTCCCATGTTGCGGCAACGCCAGAAGCTTCTTGAGTGGTTTCTACTGAGGCCGCAGCTTTCCATTCGTCTTGTAAGGCCTGTCTAGTTGCATCTCTTCCTAACTGAGATGGAGTGTGGGCAGTTGAAGCTGAAGATTGCAAGAAACACGAATGTCGCCAAGCTTGAGTAACTTTTGCAGCAGTTTCATTTGCTTCTGAATCTCTTCCAGTCATAGTTGATGGTGCTGAAGGTACCGTCGGTAATGCTGCTCCTCCTGCTGCTGCTACTGCTGTTATTATTGCTGTTGCTGCTAATGCTGTTGCGGGGCTCATAAATCTTCTCCTTGTTTTTTCTTGGTCTCATGTGTGTTGAGAACGGTTCTATTGAAAGAAAAATAATTTAAAATAAAAGCAAATCGGCATCAACTATTAAAATAATTAATATGAAAAAGAAAGGAGCGGAAATCGAAAAGTGAAGCAGGTTCCAGAAGGCTTTGACTGCAATCTTCGCTATTCTACCCAGGTGATGTTTTGGAAGGGGTATTTGGTAGCAATAAGGATCACGTCAACAAGCCACCAAATTCCAAAACCGCCGCCGGTGATGAGTTTGAGAAGCCCTAACCAGACTTGACCCATAATAAATCTGTCGATACCAAGTGTCCCCAAAAAGATAGACATCAAAAGCGTCAAGATCCAATTGAGATTGCGTGGTTGATTCATGAAGGTAATCTCCTAAATATTCGTATAAGAGAGAGTGCTACTCTTCTTCTTGGTTTTGACGTTTCATGGTAATCGTTAGCATTAGAACAAGTCCGCCGTAGACGCTGCCTATTGCAAAGATCATGGTCGCGAGGGTAATCCAGCTCATCTTATCTCTTTGTTTGTTGATCCAAGAGTTTTATTCACCATCCATTTGTTCAGGAGGAGAAAGGCAACAAGAGCGATACCCCATTGGAGGATTATGGTCCCTATGCTGTAGATTCGGAAGGGATTCCACCACTCTTCTTTGTCTAAATGGGCGATACTTTGATAAAAATACCAGCCAATTAAAACAATTGCTTGAATCGGTACTAATACACCTATAATTACATTATAAAATTTCCCCAATTTAAAATCACCTGGAGAAGTGTTAATAACTTTTTTGCGGAAGCGATTAGGGCCAAAGCGGATGATGGCGAAGGAGATAAATAATCCATTGATAATGAGTCCTAGGCTCCAGACCCAATCTTGATTATCGAAAAAGGCCATATTGAGAGCTGAGGGGGCTCCTAGGAGAAGGGCCAGCGTCCCCGTGAGGAGGATGGCCCTCTCTCTGCTGAGCCCGAGCTCTCTGAAGGTCTGGGAGGTGAGCTGGACCATGGAGATCATGGAGCTGAGGGCGGCGAAGGAAAAGGCTAAAAAAAAGATTGTAGCGAAGGCGGACTGGACGCCGGTGCCGCCTGGAAGCTCCTGGAAGAGCTGTGGGAGGTAGATAAAGGTCAGCCCGGTATTTGAGGCTCCTTGGCCAGAGATGATCTCCTGAAGCCCCATTTTGTTTTGGAGGGCAAAGGCGGTGGCGAAGATGATGACGCCCATCAGGAGAGAGACGGCATTATTGGCGAAGGCAGTTAAGGAGCCGTTGATGGTGATACTCTCTTTTTTCTTGGCATAGCCGGCATAGACAAGAAGCAACCCCCAGCCCGCTCCTGTATCCCAGGCATTTTGGGTGAGGGCTTCGATCCATACGCGATAGTTGAGGAGATCGGACATATGAGGGGTAAAAAGATATTGAATCCCATCCCATGCGCCGGGGAGAGTGACCGCTCGGAGGCCGATAATGACAATCATGATGAGAAGGGCAGGAATCAAAAATTTATTACTTCTCTCGATCCCTTTGACAATCCCCTTGTAGACGATGTAGCAGCCGATTATTATCGCAGCTATATGAAAGAAAAGGGGCTGGAGGCTATGAGTATATTCCTCCCAGATAGCCCGATGGTCAGCGGTGACAGAGAGCTTGCCGCTGAGGCTAAAAAAGAGATAGCGTATGCCCCACCCGACGACGACAGAGTAGTAGAAGAGGATGCCCGTGGTGACGAGGGCAATAAAGGCTCCCATCCAGCCAAAAGACCTGCCGGCTGTGGAGGCGAGAGCGCCAATGGGGGCTTTGCGGACGTACTTTCCTAGAGCGATTTCTGAGATAATAAGAGGAATGGACCAAATAAAAAGAAATATTATCCAGGGAATGATGAAAGATCCGCCCCCATTTTGGGCCACAATACGGGAGAAACGCCAGATATTGCCTGCTCCGACGGCGACACCCATCATTGAGAGGACAAAGCCCCAGCGTGAACTAAAAAATTCACTTTTCTGTCGAGACATGTCTTAGAACTATAGAGAACATCTTTCTTCGATGCACTCATATTCTTGACTTTTCTTAAAAATTGAGGTATAATTTAGCTAAATTTTTTTTCTATGAAGAAGTCGCAAATTAAAATAGAGCCCTCAATTCTCTCTGGAGATTTTGGTAAGCTCACAGATGAAGCAAAGAGAATTGAAGCGAGTGGGGCGGACGCAATTCATCTGGATGTGATGGACGGCCATTTCGTGCCCAATCTGACGATTGGACCACAGGTGATAGCTGCCATTAATCGTGCTACTGATCTCTTGTTGCATGTGCATATCATGATCTATAACCCTTTCAACTATGTTGAGCGTTTTGTTGAGGCGGGGGCAGATCGGTTAACCTTTCATTTTGAAGCGACAGAAAATGTGGATGAGACTCTCGAATATATCCGAAAGTGCAACATCGAAGCAGGCCTAGCATTCTGCCCGGAAACTTCGGCCGAATTTGCAATTAAATATTTAACCAAATGCGATTTTGTCCTGATGATGACGGTGCACCCGGGATTTGGAGGGCAAAAGTTTATGCCCGAGGTCTTGGAGAAGGTTACCTTCCTTCGTGAGATGATCGACCGGTTGAACATTCGCCAGAGGGGAGTGGTCGTCCCAGCAGATAAGAAAGAGAGTGTCCCTCCCTTCGAGATCGGTGTTGATGGAGGAATTAACGACGAAATGGCCAGACGCGCCGTGAAAGCTGGGGCCACAACTCTGGTCGCGGGCAATTATCTTTTCAACGAGGTTGAGGAGATGGCAGCAGGTGTAAAAATATTACGAGCATGTGGGGAGCAGTAAAGATGGTAACGAGTAATCAAATTTCTCCGGGAATGACTCTGTCGATTAGCGGAAAACTCTTTCGTGTCGAATCGAGCGTGAAGGTGACGATGACAAAGGGGCAGCCCTTTATCAAAACCAAATTGCGCAATTTGAGTAATGACAAAATTACGGAAAAAAACTTTAAACTGGGACAGGAACTCGATGAGGTCACGCTCGAGGAAAGGTCTCTGGAATTCCTTTATCTGGAAGGCAAGAATTTCCTTTTCTTAGATATCAATAATCTTGACCAGGTGGTTGTTGCGCCGGACATTATCGGTGATAAGGTGAACTTCTTAAAAGAGGGGATTGACCTGCAAGCCAATTTTTATGGGGCGACGGTCTTTTCGGTCGAACTGCCCCAATTTCTCGAGCTGATGGTGACTAAATCAGAAGCTGTTTCAGAAGTGGGTGCCATGGCCAATGCCACCAAGAAGGCTATCCTAGAAACAGGAGCTGAGATCGATGTTCCCCGTTTTATAGAAGCGGGCGATGTCATCAAGGTAGATACGCGGAATAAAGAATATATCCAGAGAGTATAAGAAAATGGATCACAAACAAATTGAAAAACTAATGGTTGCCATGGGGCGGCATAAGATGCGACGTGTGGTGATAAAGGAAGAGGGGTTAGAACTCGAGCTTGAAAAGGAGGGGGGGGCGTCTCCCGTTTTTGCGCCTGCGATGGAGCCCCAAGAAGCTGTCGAACCACCAAAAGAGAAAAAGAAAGATGGACGTTATATCACCTCGCCGATGGTGGGGACTTTTTACTCAGCTTCATCACCTGAAAATGGATCATTTGTTAAGGCTGGAGACCAAGTGGATGAGGAGACCGTTGTCTGCATTCTAGAGGCAATGAAAGTGATGAATGAGGTCAAAGCTGGGTTGAAGGGGAAGATCGCTGAAATCCTAGTGAAAAATGGTGATCCCGTAGAGTTTGGAACCAAAATTTTTCGAGTTGCATGAAGAAAGTACTTATCGCAAATAGAGGTGAGATTGCAGTCCGGATCATTCGGGCATGCCATGACCTGGGGCTTGAAACCGTAGCAGTCTACTCTCAGGCGGATGCTGAGGCTCTACACGTTCTCTTTGCCGATGAAGCGGTCTGTATCGGCGAGCCGCCTGCTAATCGCTCCTATCTCAAGATCCCAAACATCTTGTCGGCCTGTGAGATCACGGGAGCCGATGCTCTCCACCCTGGATATGGTTTTTTAAGCGAAAACGCCAACTTCGCTTCGATTTGCGAAAGCTGTGGCCTCAACTTTATCGGTCCCTCTGCTGAGTCGATTGCTCAACTTGGGGACAAGGCTCAGGCAAAAGCTCTAGCCAAAAGCGTGGGTTGTCCAGTGATTCCCGGTTCCGACGGGATCGTCTCTGATAGCGACGCAGCCCTCGAAGCGGCCAAGGAAATCGGCTTTCCTATCTTCATCAAAGCGGTCGCCGGTGGTGGAGGAAAGGGGATTCGTATAGCCCAAAACATGGACGAGTTTCTCCGACTCTTTAGCGCCGCTCGCACAGAAGCAGAGGTGTGTTTTGGTAATCCCGAGGTCTATCTCGAGAAGATGATTGTTGGGCCGCGTCACATCGAAGTCCAGATCATGGGTGATAAGCATGGCAACTATGTTCATCTCGGCGAGAGAGATTGTACCATCCAGCGTCGTAGACAGAAGCTCATTGAAGAGGCGCCGAGTCCTGCGCTCACACCCGAACTTCGAAAACAGATCGGTGAGGCAGCTGTCAATCTTGCCAAAGCTGCTAAGTACCACTCTGTGGGCACCGTTGAGTTCTTGCTGGATAAGGAGAAGAACTTCTACTTCATGGAGATGAACACCAGGATTCAAGTTGAGCACACCGTAACCGAAGAGCTCACAGGGATTGATTTGGTCCGTGAGCAGCTCCGTATTGCCATGGGAGAAGAGCTTAGATTGAAACAGAGCGATATCCGTTTTGACGGCCACGTGATTCAGTGTCGTATCAATGCAGAAAATCCAGCGAACAACTTTGCCCCGTCACCCGGGAAATTGGAATACTATCTACCGCCTGGAGGGCCCCATGTCCGCGTCGACAGCGCCTGTTATTCTGGTTATCAAATACCTCATCACTACGATTCGATGATTGCCAAGCTCATTATTCGAGGGGAAAATCGAGAACAGGCGATCACAACAATGCAAAGAGCTTTAAAAGAGTTCCATATCGGTGGGGTGAAGTCCACCATCCCTTTTCATCAATATATGATGCTTAATCCCGATTTTATCGAGTCTCGTTATGATATCAAATATATCGATGATTTGATTGAGTCAGGGGCCGAGTTTCAGATAGATTCCAAAAAGAAAGATTCTGAATAGCTCGTATTAATCCGAAGTTCCCAAATCAAACGTCGGTTTGACTCCGGCAGCTTTGAAGTGTTTTTCGATGGAGTCTGCCACCTCGTCAGGGTCATCTGTCACACGGAATAGATCGAAATCTTCGAGATGCAGGTTATTCTGCTTCAAGGGTACGTCTTTAAGCCATTTCAGCAGTCCCTCCCAATAGGAAGAACCCATCAAAAAGATAGGAAAGGGACGGATTTTTTTTGTCTGAATCAGCGTGAGGGCTTCAAAAAGCTCATCGAGAGTACCAAATCCACCAGGAAGCACGACGAAAGCTTGAGCGTAGCGCACAAACATCACCTTTCTGACGAAGAAATAACGAAAGTGAAGCTTCCATCTTTGATCGATGTAGGGGTTGCTCTCTAGTTCGTAGGGGAGTGAGATGCTAATCCCACAAGAGCGGCCTTTAGCCTCTTTGGCACCTTTGTTTGCCGCCTCCATGATCCCTCTACCTCCACCTGTGATGACGGCAAATCCCTTTTTAGAGATCTTCTTGCCAACTTCCACGCCGAGTTTGTAGTAAGGATCGTCGGGGTCCGAGCGGGCAGAACCGAAAACAGACACAGAGGCGCCGATGTCGGTCATAGTCTCAAAGCCCTCAACAAACTCGGCTAAAATTCGAAAGATTCTCCAGGCATCAAAATGTGGTTTTGGCATATTCTACCTGTATAAATAGAGAATCCCATAAAATGCAAGACTATGCTGAACTTTATCAAATTTAAAGAACTCACCCGTCTAGAGCAATCTCCTTTTGGACTCCCTTTTGTCGCGACTGGCGCTCTCCTTCCTTTTGCCAACCCCCATTTTCATTTCGAGGGAAGCTGGCTCCGCTTACTCTGGATTTTGCCAGCCTTTTTTGCAGCACGATTCTCAGGTATGGCGTTCAACCAGCTGATTGACCGCTTTGTTGATGGACGCAATCCCCGAACAGCCAATCGTCCCATCCCAACTGGGCGCATCATTGCGAAAGAAGCGAAATGGGTGGCGTGGGGCGGTCTTTTTGCTTTATTTGTGATAGGTTCCCAGATCAATCTTCTCTGCTTTAGCTTCGCTCCTCTTGTTGCCATCCTACTTTTTGTCTACTCCTACATGAAACGATTCCACGCCTCAGCCCACTTTGTTCTAGGCTCCATCTACTTCTTGGCTCCCTTTTTAGCTTGGGCTGCAGTGACAGGCACGCTGGCCATGGTTCCGGCAGTTCTAGGTTTAGCCGCTTTTTTCTGGATTTCGGGCAACGATATTATCTATGCCCTGAATGACTACCACTTTGACTGCGCAAATGGCCTACACAGCATCCCTGTCCGTTTTGGCCCTAAGAAGAGTCTTCAGATAGCACGCGGGTTGTTTCTCTGCAGCATCGCGGCTCTTGTCGCGTTGGGCTTCATGGCTAAGCTTGGAGGGCTCTACTTCTTGGCTCCGCTCGTGGCTACCCTGGCTCTGGTGTATTTTCATATCTTAGGGGTGAAAGAGAGTCGTCTTTTCTTTTTTTCTGTTGCCATCGTCTCTTCTGCCGTCATGTTTTTTACTTTGGGTGATATTCTATGGCACGTCTGGTTGTAGGTATTTCCGGAGCATCCGGCACCATCTTGGCTATCAAAGCACTCCGCACTCTCTGCGAGCTAGGCCATGAAATCGAGCTCGTCATCACTCCTGGCGCACTCAGCACAGCGACCGTGGAGATGGGCAAGCCATACGCCACTCCCAGAGGATTTGTCTCAGAGCTCCCTGAAACAGCACAAAAACAGATCACCCTACATGCCAACAACTATGTCGGCCACTCGATCTGCAGCGGTTCCTATCCAACCGATGGGATGCTCATTATTCCCTGCAGCATGGCTACAGTCGGAGCCATAGCCCACGGACTCGGGGATAACGGCTTGAGGCGAGCTGCTGATGTGATTCTTAAAGAGCGAAGGCCGCTGGTTTTGGTTCCGAGAGAGACACCGCTGCACGCTGTTCATCTCGAAAACATGCTAAAGCTTACCCAGATGGGAGCAACCATCGTTCTGCCTGTTCCTGCATGGTACCTAAAGCCCAAAACGGTGGATGAGATTGAAAATTATATCGTAGGAAAGGCGCTCGATGCTCTAAAAATTGACCACTCCCTCTATCCGATCTTCAAACAGAAGGGGGGAGTTGATGAAAGTTTGAGTTTTGTCGCCCATTGATCACCTCGTGGAGGTTTTCGATGGCGATAAAGGCTTCCGGATCCTCTCTGTGGATGATTTCTTTTAGTTCGGCAAGTTGAAGACGTTCGATGACGATGTAGATGATCTCTCGGGCATCACCGGTATAGCCACCTCTTCCGTACATCACCGTCAGCCCGATCCCCAGCTCCTCCATCAGCACGTTGGCCAGATGTTGGGGCATGCCAGAGATAATCATCACCGACTTGGTATCTTCGAACCCGACGATCACCATATCCATCACTTTTGTAGCCACCACATAAGTCATCAGCGACATCAGAGCTGAGTGCCAGTTGTGATAGACGACACCTGCCATGGCGAAGACGAAAATATTGACAAAGAGAATCACCTGACCAATCGTGAAACCCTTCCTCCGGTTGATCAGGATCCCCAGTATCTCAGTGCCGTCAGTCGAGCCACCATGACGGATGATCAGCCCGACACCACAACCGATGATAAAACCGCCGATCACGATGATCTCGATTGCTTCACCGTGAAACTCAAAAGGGGGTCTCCCCAGCCAGAGGGGCACCCAGTAGAATGCCACAAGAGAGAGAGAGAAAGCCACAACAGCCGTTACCATCTGGATCACAAAATGCTTGCCGATCTGCTTATAGGCGAGAACCGCGAATGGAAGGTTGAAGAGAATGAGAAAATAGGGGAGCAGAGGTTTTCCGAAGAGATGGGCAGCCATCATGGAGATACCGACAATACCGCCATCCACCAGTTGGTTGGGGATTAAGAAGACCTCGATTCCGAGAGCAGCCAAAAAACCTCCCAGAATAAACCAGAAAAGCGTCTTGAGATAGTATCTTCCGAAAGAGCGATGTTTATGTGTATGTGTGGTAGATACCATAGCAACTGCAAAAAGATTGAAAGAAAAACCGTGCTCAAACTATTGAGCAACGCGGGAGACGGGACTCGAACCCGCAACTTCCGCCGTGACAGGGCGGTGCTCTAACCAATTGAACTACTCCCGCAGAGTAGAAGCTGGGCGCAACAGGATTTGAACCTATGACCAACTGTGTGTAAAACAGACGCTCTACCACTGAGCTATGCGCCCCAAAAAGGAGCATCAATTTACTCGAATCTTAATTTTCACACAATCATTTTATACTGCTAGAACGACTCTTCTTTGAAAAAAAGTCTTCAAAGGCATCTCTTCGTCGCTTCAGCTCGTTTGAGTCGGTGAGATCGTGGACATGAATCGGCACGGCCGTCATGTATCCTTCTTTTAAATAGGAAATATCGGATTCACCCTCTTCAGGTTCATCCTCCAGTTTGCCGCCGAGCCAATATTGTGGTCCATGTTCGGTTTCGCAGTGGAGCGAAGGATCTTCGACCCACCTTGCTTTACCCTGACGAGTCAGCTTGAACCCTTTTACTTCATTTTGAGCGCTGTGTGGATAGGTCACATTGAGAAAAGAGCCTGAGGGAAGAGGGTGCTCGAAGAGATACTCTACGACCATGGCGATGGTCTTTTCAGCGACGTGGAAGTTTGGGTTCTCAATATTCTCGCAAGAGATCGCCGCCCCCGGGATACCCCGAAAGACACCCTCGATGACGGCGCCAATTGTCCCAGAGTGCAAGATGTTTCGTCCAGCGTTTGAGCCGGGATTGATTCCTGAGATAATGAAATCAGGATGAAAGTCTAGAATCACCCTCGCGCCCAGCTTGATACAATCTGCTGGCGTGCCATCGACAGACCAGGCGGGTGTGTTGTCTGCCCAATCCACCTGGCGTATCTGCATTGGTCGATTCCAGGTAATACCCACGCCTACTCCGGATTGCTCTCTTGAAGGAGCGATAATCACAAGATCTGCGATATCAGCTTCGCGCAATGCTCTCCAAAGCGAGAGTAGGCCCGGAGCCTCTATGCCATCATCATTGCTTAAAAGAATCGTAGGACGTTTTACCATTATTACTTTTTCCTTGCTTTATCTGAGCCATATTGCAGACCCGCATTTGCCACATTTGCCCGAGCATTGGGGTAGAGAGCTTCCAACTCTCCAAACAGAGCATCGACCTCTTTCCGTTTAGAACGCTGGCCTACCGGACATTGACAGCTTATTCGAGCAAATCCATGCGCTTTGGCGAAATTTCTTAAATCTTCTTCGGCAATGTAGATTAGAGGCCGGATAATCGTCACGCCAAAGTCGACCATTTTTAGCTTGGGTAGGTTACCAGCAAACTCACCTTTATGCAAAAGATTCATCAAAACAGTCTGAGCATTGTCATCGCGATGGTGCCCAAAAGCAACCACATCTGCCCCCACGCTTTTTGTTGCATCAAAAATTAGCCGCCTTCTCTCCCGTGAGCAGCGATAGCACTCTAGACCCTCTTTTTTTTGTGTAGAGGTTTGAACTATCAAGGGGATTTCGAGCTCTTGGCAGATCGCTTTTAAAAAAGAAACTTCGACCCCAGCGCCACAGGAGAACTCCCCGTCGACATGGATGGCATAGATATCCAGTTCCGGAAAGCCATGACCCGAGATGGCCTTCAAGAGAAAGAGCAGAGAGAGACTATCTTTCCCCCCACTCAGGGCGATAGCGACTTTCGAGACATTTTCAAGCATATCAAACTCAAAAAGAGCCTTGCGACAGGCGCTCTCTAGCCGTCTGCCAAGCTTAGTCCAGGGAGGGCGAGCAATAGATATAGCCATAAGGTCAAAGAGTATAGCTTCCGACCCCATGAGTCGCAAATAGAAATGGACAACTTCCGCTATATTCTTTACAATGCCTCTGTTTTAGGAGAAGAGAATGGATAAAAAGATTGGTCGTAACGACCCTTGTTCCTGCGGTTCTGGTAAGAAGTACAAGCAGTGCTGCTTAAAGAAGCAGAAAGATGACACCAAGACCTTCACGGCTGCTGGAAAGCGAAAGTTTAAGGCCAAGGTCATCAGCTCGGGTAGTGGTGGGCCCTCATTATTTCAATCAGCAACCACGCCAGCTGCAGCCCAAGCTGAGGCGCTCAAATTCAATCTTGCTAAAACAGACTATCAGGTAAAGGAGAAAGAGACTGAGGAGGCCCCGGCAGCTGAAGTTTCAGAGCCAACTCCCAAACCCAAGCCTTTAGCCGAGCCTGCTCAATTCCTCGAGGAAGAGTTTAAGTCTACAGGTGAGGATTTTCAGGAAGAAGGGAAAGGGGAGTAATAGTTGGCTTGAAAAATAAAGCTTTGTTATAAGCGTTGGGTTCCTGCTGGAGTAGCTCAACTGGTAGAGCATCCGATTTGTAATCGGACGGTTGAGGGTTCAAGTCCTTTCTCCAGCATTTTATTGGGGGGTGTCGCATAGCGGCCAATTGCATCAGACTGTAAATCTGACTCCTTCGGGATACGTTGGTTCGAATCCAACCACCCCCATCTCTCTTTCTCT
>JAAKFT010000039.1 GCA_011064935.1 Chlamydiota bacterium
CTTCAGTACTCCCCAGCGCTTTGGAGCATGGTCTTTCCAATGGGCATGTATACTATGGCAACTTATCTGATATCTCTTTCTTTCGAGAGCCCACTGATTCAAAAAGCTATTCCTTATGCACTTTGGACTGCTCTGTTTTTTTGGGTGTGGGTAGGTATAGGCATGCTCAAAAGTTTTGTAAAAGAGAGTAAGATTTGATCGATGAAAACTGTAACTCAGATGAGTTAGATGATGCGACGCATATTATTGCTACTCACGCAGCCTTTCTTGGCTTTACAGAAATAGGCATCGGTAGTTTTTTTCATGCTTTCCATATCCCTTTTCGTGGCAACATCTTATCCTTGAACCAAATCTTTATTTTATCTCATGCCTCTTCTTTACTAGCCTCAAAAAAACAGCTGTTTTCCCCTCTCACAATCTCAATTATTGGGGCAAGCTTAAAAAGCCTTTCCACAGTAGGAAAAAAGGTCAAACCCATGCTTGCGATTGGAATGCAGGGTTTGTTGTTTAATTGTGGCCTTATGTTGTTTGGAAACACTTTTTATGGGAGACTCGTTGGTGCTGTTTTTTCTTCTTTATGGAGTTTTGTTCAACCTCTTCTATTTTACTATCTAGTCTTTGGCAAAGAGATCTTTCATTCCCTCCTTTTTTTTAGTCAACGACTCTCCATTTCAGAAGAAATTATCCTTTTAGTAGTTTTCACAACAATTTTGGTAAAGATTATTGCAGCTCTATCCCTCTTCTTTTTAGCTGAGAATTTCTCTAAGACTCGATTTGAAAAGTATGTGTCCAAATTAACGAAAATATCCCGATCAAAAACTAACCTTTATGTTAGTCAAAATAATGATGGGAAATTTTCCTTAGGAAGGGCTGTTGTTAGGTCTTTTCGAGACCTTGCAAAACCCTTGTTCTTATTTTCGCTATCAATAACAGTGTTGTTTTTATGGTTTTCAGGATGTTCACAGGAACGGCTATTCTATGGATTTTTCAGACCTCTCTCAATTGGGTTTGTGAGTTTTTTTTGTTTAAGAGTTTTTCCTTTCCTAGATCTTTTAGAAAAGATCAAAAACCGAAACCTAAAAGTTTTAAACGCCACTCTGAATATGTTTTGGAGAGGCATGGGTAAAAAACAGTCGGAAAATGGGGAATAAAGCTCTATGGAAGCAGAAGCAATCTTAACCTATCCGCATTGGCTAACCGCTACACATTTCATCAACTTTTTGTTCCTTACCTTGTTGGCACGAAGCGGTATTCAAATTTTAGCAGATCACCCTCGTCTCTATATGAATGAGCACTGCACTCCATCGAGTAACTGGATTAAATTCACCAAAAAGAAGGTGCCAAAAGATAAATATTACACCTCGATGGACGATGCCGTCGATGTCTCCCCGTGGATAGCACTACCTGGAGGGTTTCACAACCTCGGACATGGAAGGCACTGGCACTTCTTTTGCGCTCTATTTTGGGTTCTGAACGGAATTGTCTATCTCACCCTCCTTTTTGCTACCGGGCAATGGAGACGGTTGCTTCCAACCTCTTGGGAAATTTTTCCTGCAGCTTGGCACAGCTTGCTTCGTCATCTTTCCTTTCAGGAGGTTTTTCAGCATACGGATGTATATAATCCTATCCAACAACTCTGCTACGCCGGTGTCGTTTTTATTTTGGCTCCTTTAGCAATACTTACGGGGGCTGCCATGTCTCCGGCTCTTGCAGGAAGATTCCCCTGGTACGCTAAGTTATTCGGAGGCAAGCAAAAAGCCCGTTCCTTCCATTTTATTGTGCTTATTGGTTTCTTGGTTTTCTTGGTCATTCATCTCTTTTATGTCTGCACGACAGGTTTTGGTGCGAATATGGCCAAAATAGTTTTGGGTATTCACGATGGAAGCCATCAAACTCTTGCTATCGTCTTAGGCATTACCGGTATTGTTGTTGTAATTCTTGTGAACGTCTTTGCTACAATTTTGTCTCAAAAAAAACCGCGATTCATCCAAGTCTATATCGGATCAGTGACTAATTTTATTAATCGTCTTCTTTCGCGCCTGCGCTCTAAACAATGTTTAACAAAAGATCAAATCTCCCCCTATTTTTGGGTAAACGGTTACCCCCCCAAAGATCCTCAATGGATTGCCTATTCCAGAGAAGAGTATAAAAGTTATAAGTTACACATTTCTGGACTGATAGAAGCTCCTCAAGAACTTTCGCTTCAAGATCTCCAAAACCTACCCAAAACTACTCAGATCACTGAGCATACCTGTATTCAAGGGTGGACCGGAATTGCAGAGTGGGGAGGAGTCTCTCTGAAAAAAATCATTGAATTATGCAAACCACTTCCTACAGCAAAATATGTTGTCTTTCGCTCCTACCAAAGAGATAAGGATGACTACGAATATTATAGTACATTGAAGTTGGATGAATGTCTTCACCCTCAAACCATTCTTGCCTATGAGATGAATGGTAAATTCTTGTCCATCGGTCATGGAGCCCCTCTGCGTTTACGAATGGAATCAAAACTCGGGTTTAAAATGAGTAAATGGCTGAAATCGATCGAATTTGTAGAAGATTACAAAACCGTTGGTCTTGGTTATGGTGGGTATCGAGAAGATTGGCAATTCTTTTCCACAGGAGCTCAGCTTTAAAAATTGTAGAGGCCTGACCCTCGACTCTCGATCAACTGCATAGTTTCTTTCCGTAAACTGAATCGACAAATATTTCCGGAATTTTTATGCTGCGTGAGTGGCCCGCAAATCCCCTAAAAAAATAAAAAAGAAAAATAGAAGACGCTTAAAAAAGAGTGATCGCGACTCCATGCGTCTGATAAAATGGCTCTTTGGTTCAAAGCCTGGTAGGAAGCCCTACAATTCTCGCGCAGGAAGGAACAAGGGGCTCGACCCGGCGCGTCTGATAAAAAATCTGCTCTACGGGTGGATTATTCATCTGGCAAAACGTCATCGTGCATTGCGTTTCCTTCTTGTCATAGGAGCGATTGCCACCTTCTTCATATGGAGTGGAATCAACTCTCTCCCTCCCCCAGCCCCCAAAGAGAGCTTTCCAGCGCAATTCTATGCGAGTCAATGTAATGATGATTTGCGCAAGGTCTTTGTCTCATCGATTATGGAGGCTGAAAAATCGATTCTGTTGGTTATCTACTCCCTCACCGACGATCAAATCATCAAAGCGCTTCAAGAGAAGGCCTCTCAGGGAGTGGCGATCACAGTGATTCATGATGCGACCACTGCTTCTTATGGGCTAAAACGGTTGAGCCCTGAGATTAAGCGGATTGGATGGAAGAAATCGGGGCTAATGCATCAGAAAATCTTGGTAGTGGATGAGAGCAAAGTGTGGATCGGCACGGCCAATTTGACCACTGAATCGCTCCGTATTCATGACAATATTGTGATAGGGATGTGCTCTGGTGAATTGGCTCGGGCTATCACCAAGCGGAAACATCGAGATTTTTTCCTTGGCGAGCAGCTGGTAGAGTTTTGGATTTTGCCCGAAGAGAAGAAGGATGGGTTAAACCAGCTACTCTCTCTGATCCGAAAGGCTGAGCATTCGATCAAAGTGGCTATGTTTACCTGGACCCATCCCGACATCACTCGGGCGATTATCGAAGCTCACAACCGAGGAGTAAAGGTCGAGGTAGTCATTGATCATGGTCAGGGTCTCGGGGTGAGCGAGAAAAGTGTGAATGAGCTGGCAAGAGCGGGTGTGAACGTCGCTCTGAGCCGTTCTGAAATGCTCCACCACAAGTTGGCTTTCATCGATGATCAGCTGCTTGTGGTTGGTTCAGCAAACTGGACAAGGGCAGCCTTCTCGAAAAATGAGGAATGTTTTTTGGTTATCCATGATTTGACTGAGGAACAGAAAAACAAAATGCACTCACTTTGGCACGCGATTAGGGCAACACGAGAGTTGATCAAAAATGATCAGTATAAGATAATTGACGAGTTAACAAAAGCTGCGTGAGGCATAGGTGAAAATCGCTCTCTTTGGATATGGAAAGATGGGAAAGCTGGTCGAGACGATCGCCAAGCAGAGGGGCCATGCTATCATAGCGAAAGGGCGGCAACCCACAGAGATCGCTGAAGCGGATGTGATTATTGATTTTAGTCACGCCTCTTCTGTCGTCGACCATGTGCGCCTAGCGATAGATGCAGGAACGTCGATCGTGATTGGGACCACGGGGTGGGACCAGGAGATCGACACTGTCAAGTCTATGGTGGGAGGGAGCGGAATTGGTGCGCTCTACTGCCCAAATTTTTCGGTCGGCATGGCACTTTTTTTAAAGCTTCTTTCCAAAATGGCTCCCCTAATGAAAGAATTCCCGGAGTACGATCCAGTAGGAGTAGAGTTTCATCACAATCAGAAAAAAGACTCTCCATCGGGTTCGGCGAAGAAAATCTCTGAAATTGTGGGAGGTGACCTCGCCTTCACAAGTATAAGATGCGGGAGCATCCCAGGTAAACATCAAGTGATCTTTGACTCCCCTGTCGACACGATTACGATCTCACACGAAGTGAGGAATCGCGAGGGTTTTGCAGTAGGCTCGATCAAGGCAGCGGAGTGGATCATCGACAAACAAGGTTGGCATACATTCAATGACATGGTCGGGACTTTATACGGCGCTCATCACTCCTTTTAAAGAGGAGCAGCTCGATGAAGAGGGTTTGCGCCAAAATATTCGTGCACAAAGAGCAAGTGGAGTCGATGGGATTGTCTTGCTTGGGACAACGGGCGAGGTAGCGACACTCACCGAGGATGAGAAAGAGCAGATCCTCTTGATCGGACGCGAGGAAGCGGGAGATCTCCCTCTGATTGTCGGGACGGGAGATAACTGTACACAAACGACGATAGAAAATACTCAAAGGGCGGCAGAATATGGAGCCGACTCCGCTCTAGTGATCGCTCCCTACTACAACAAACCGACGCAAGAAGGGCTATACCGTCATTTTAAAGCTATCTCTGAGAACTCGCCGATCGATCTGATTATCTACAACATCCCCGGAAGAACGGCTGTCAATATCGAGATACAAACGTTGAAAAGAGTGGCAGCCCTGCCCCATGTGGTCGGCGTGAAGGAATCTTCCGGTGACTTGGGACAGGTGAGTGATATCGTTTCACAGATCAAACGGGACTCCCCAAACTTCTCTCTGCTGGCAGGAGATGATAGTCTAACCCTTCCCATCATGGCCATGGGAGGAGATGGGGTGATTTCCGGGATGTGTAATTTGGTTCCAAAGAAGATGCAAGAACTGGTGACAGCCTGTTTAGACCATGACTTTACCTATGCCAGAAGAGTGCACTATGAATTGCTTCCTCTCTTCAAGGCGGCTTCTTTTGAGACCAATCCCATTCCGCTCAAGGCGGCAATGGCACTTTGTGGATTACCCGCCGGAGAGCCCAGGCTACCTCTATGCCCACTCTCTTCTGCAAATCTGGAAAAATTAAAAGAGACTTTAGAATGGTCGAAAAAATTCCTGTAGGAATTCTAGGCGGACGCGGCGTACTGGGAGAGCACTATCGGGCGCTTTTAGAGGAGCACCCCTGGTTTGAGCTAGTTTTTTGTCCCTCATCAGCCAACCTGGACAAGATCAAGGAAGCATCCTCTACCTGTCAGTTGATCTTTTCCGCTCTGTCCAATGAACAAGCATATATCTATGAAGAGAGATATGCTTCCGCAGGCCTCGGGGTAATCTCCAGCAGTTCCTGTCACCGAGACTCTCCAGATGTGCCTGTGATTATTCCCGAAATCAACCCAGACCATTTGAAGATTCTTGAGATGCAGCAGCAAAAACGAGGCTGGTCGAAGGGTTTTATCGTCTGCAAACCCAACTGCTCTATTCAATCCTATCTTCTGCCTCTAACTCCTCTGCATGAGCAGTTCCAAGTCAAAAAGGTGATGGTCACGATGCTGCAGGCGATCAGCGGCGCCGGCTACTCCACACTCCCCTCCTATATGATTCAGGACAACATTATTCCCTACATCGCAGACGAAGAGGAGAAATCCGAAAGGGAGCCGCTCAAAATCTGGGGCCAGATCAAAAATGAGCAGATTCAGCCACTCCGCGACCTCACGATCTCTGCCCACTGCAATCGGGTTCCAGTGTTGAATGGTCATTTGGCCTGTGTCTCAGTTGAGTTCACCAAAAAGCCGAGCAAAAAGGAGATTTTAGAGACATGGTCATCGTTTGAACCTCTCTCGCTACCCTCTGCTCCCAAAAGACCGATTATCTATCGAGAAGAGGCCGACCGCCCCCAAGCTCGTCTCGATCGTGACAGTGAGAACGGAATGGCGATCACTGTGGGAAGAGTGCGTCCCTGCCCTGTGCTTGACTACCGGTTTGTCGGACTCTCACACAATGCAATCAGAGGCGGCGCTGGTGGAGGGATATTAATAGCGGAGATGATCTATGCGAAGAAACGACAATTTTGCCCGGCTTAACAAAAATTACCTCTTCACAGAAATAGAGAAGCGAGTGGCTGCTTTTAAAGCCAAAGAACCTTCTGCCAAGCTGATCTCACTCTCTGTTGGAGATACCTCTCAGTCCATTCCTCCCTCCATTGCGAAAGGACTTGTTCAGAAAATTACTGATCTTCAAGTAAACGAAACCTATAGTGGCTATGGCCCCTCACAGGGTGACAGAGCGCTTCGTGAGAAGATAGCGGAGGCTTTCTACGAAAACAAGATTTCTGCCGATGAGATTTTTATTTCTGATGGGGCCAAGTGCGACATTGGCCGACTTCAACTGCTCTTTGGAGAGAAGAGCAAGATTGTGCTCCAAAACCCCACCTATCCGGTCTATCTAGACAGCAGCCTACTGATGGGACAGACAGAGATCTCAGCGCTCCCCGCTCTTCCGGACAATGGGTTTTTTCCAGAGTTTGGAAAAGTCAAAGAGGTCGATTTAATCTACTTCTGCTCGCCCAACAATCCTACAGGAGTGGCTGCGACAAAAGAGCAGCTGAAAGAGCTGGTCTCTTTTGCAAAGAGCCGCTGCGCAGTTATTATCTTTGATAGCGCCTATGCTGGATTTATTCGCGATCCCAGTCTGCCTCGCTCTATCTATGAGATCGAAGGGGCGGAGGAGTGTGCTATTGAAGTTTCGTCCTTTTCAAAACTGATCGGCTTTACGGGCGTCCGCCTGGGATGGAGTGTGGTACCAAAAGCTCTCAAATATGAAAACGGCCTCTCGGTACATGATGATTGGCAACGAGTGATGGCGACCTTTTTCAATGGAGCCTCAAATATCGCTCAAGCGGGAGGAGTGGCAGCACTCACCCCAGAGGGTGTTGAGGAAATGAGAGGGCTTACAGATTACTATTTAGAAAATGTTCGCCTTCTTCGAGGGGCATTACAGCCGATGGGGTATCCGATCTACGGCGGCGAAGCGGCCCCCTATCTCTGGGTGGATTTCGGAGAGGAGCGATTTCAGGAGTTTTTGGAACGCTATCATATTCTAACGACCCCAGGATCAGGATTTGGCTCGGCTGGAAAAGGATTCCTCCGATTCAGCGGATTTGGGAGCCGCGAGGATATTCTAGAAGCCACAAGGAGATTGAAGCGTGAAGTGTCTTATCAAAACAGCGATCGCTGATCTCTGGAGAGAGAGAGAGAAAGGGCGGGAGACGCAGCTCCTTCGAGGCGAAAAAGTAGAGGTGATCGAAAAAGCAGGTGAGTGGCTCTATGTCTCTGCCCTCGAACAAGAACGATTTACCGAAGAGAAAGAGTGGCATCCCTATCCTGGATGGCTCCACCGCAACGCGGTGGAATTTATGGAGAGCTTTTCGCCCTCTCACTCCTCTCAAGCCCCACTCAATCTGCGCCAGCTCATCTCCGATGCTGAGAGTTTCCTCAATATCCCCTATCTCTGGGGAGGACGCTCACGAGAAGGGGTGGACTGTTCGGGATTGATCAATCTTATCTTCCGAGCTCAAGGTTTTTCTATTCCCAGAGATGCTCACGACCAATATCTCCGATCTCAAAAGATCACAAGAGAGCAGTTGCAACTGGGAGATCTTATCTTCTTTACACCTCGCGAAAAGCTCGAGAGGATCACTCATGTCGTTCTCTACAAAGAAAAGGGATGGTCTATTGAAGCTCCGGAAACGGGTAAAGTGGTTTCCTACCTCCCAAAGACAGTACTCGATGAAAGAGAGAAGAAATATCAGCTCAGCTACGGACGTTTTTCTACTTTGTAAACAACCGTTAACTCATGCTATCACTAAATTTATGCAAAGTCCCCCGAAAACCTCACGAGGATTTCCCTTTCCTTTTGGACCCACAGAACATCCAAAAGGGACCAACTTCTCGCTCTTCACCAATCACGCGATTGCTGTCTCACTCTGCCTCTTTAAAGCAGGCCACTCCACACCACTAATCGAAATTCCTCTCAATCCAAAAATCAACCGAACCGGCGATGTTTGGCACATTTTTATCTACGAACTCCCTGATGACGCCCTCTATGGATATCGAGTTGATGGCCCCAATGACCCAGAGAAAGGGCTAACTTTTGATAATCGAAACATTTTGCTCGACCCATACTGCAAGCTAGTCGCCAGTAATCCCATCTGGGGCTCCTCACCGCAAAAAGATGTTTCTCATATTCAAAAAGGAGTGGTCGATCCAATCGAACCTTTCCATTGGGAGGATGACGCCCATCCCAATATCCCTATGAAAGAGCTCATTATTTATGAAATGCATGTCCGGGGATTCACACAAGATCCATCGAGCAACTCCCCTCAAAAAGGCTCTTTTCTCGGCATTATCGACAAGATTCCCTATTTAAAAGAGCTAGGAATAAACGCCATTGAACTCATGCCTATCTATGAGTTCAACGAGCGGGATAACGTTCTCTTTCATGCCATCACGGGAGAACCGCTCTATCAATATTGGGGTTACTCGACAGTCAATTTCTTCTCACCCATGGTCCGATATGGCACAGGTAAAGGCAACCTTCTCAACGAGCTTAAAACCCTTGTCAAAGCGCTTCATGCGAATGGAATAGAAGTGATCCTCGACGTAGTCTACAATCACACTGCCGAAGGAAACGGAGATGGACCAACCCTCTCCTTCAAAGGGTTTGAAAACTCTGTCTACTATATGCTCTCCCCTGACGGCCACTACTATAATTTTTCCGGTTGTGGAAACACTTTCAATTGTAACAATCCTATTGTTCGCGAGTTTATTCGTGACAGCCTCCGCTACTGGGTCAAAGAGATGCACATAGATGGTTTCCGTTTTGATCTCGCCTCAATCATGACGCGCTCCCCTGAAGGAGTTCCTCTAGAGCGCCCACCACTTATCGAAGCAATTACAGAGGATCCCATCCTGGCAAACACCAAACTGATTGCTGAAGCGTGGGATGCCGCTGGCCTCTACCAGGTCGGCTCTTTTCCAGCTTCGGGTGAATGGGCCGAGTGGAATGGGAAATACCGTGATGAAGCTCGTAACTTTATCAAAGGCGCCGACAACCTAGCAGGTAATTTTGCCACCCGAATCAGTGGATCAGAAGATCTCTACGGCAAGAGCCGTACCCCAGCACAAAGCATCAACTTCATCACGGCTCATGATGGTTTTACTCTGGCCGATCTCGTCTCCTACAACCACAAGCACAACAAAGAAAACGGCGAGAAGAATCGAGATGGCACCAATGACAATCATAGCTGGAACTGTGGCGCAGAGGGAGAGACTACCAACAAAAACATTCTCGCGCTACGCAGGAGACAGATGCGCAACTACCATCTCGCCCTGATGGTCTCTCAAGGAGTGCCCATGCTGCTGATGGGCGATGAATATGGCCACACCAAATATGGAAATAACAATAGTTGGGGCCACGACTCTCGCTTGAACTGGTTTCAGTGGGATACCCTCGAAAAAAGCCCGGAGTTCTTCCGCTTTTACAAAATGGTTATCGCCTTCCGGAAGGCTCACCCTGTTCTCTTTCGCTCAAAATTTCTCCGAGAGGGCGATGTGACCTGGCATGGCAAAGAGCCTGACCATCCTGACTGGGGGCCAAAAAGCCGGTTTGTTGCCTTTACACTCCCCGACCCTATCTACCACTACGATCTCTACGTTGCTTTTAATGCTTTTTATAGACCGACAACCCTTAAGATTCCCAAGCCAAAAGGAGGGCATCCTTGGCTTCAAATCATCGATACTTCCAATGAATCTCCGAAAGATATTGTCGAGGAGGCGGAGGCCAAACCATTGACAAAGCACACATACACCCTGCCCGCCTACTCAGCCCTGTTGCTGAAATCCTATTGGGGAAAGAAATCTCACTAAGGGCTCGGAAAGAAATAAGTTGGGTGTTTCTGATAACTCAGCGCTTCAGATGCGCGGCGCAAATTCGCAGGTAAACTTATTAGTTTTCAAGAATTTGCAACAAAGCAGATGAAGATGGTGTGTTAGCAGAAATGGGTAAATTATTTCTGTACGGGCCCTAAACCCTCATTGCTGCTTGAGCTCTTCGCACATCAGATAATTGATCGTAATCCCCTCGTTCCATTTCAGCTAAGGTGCCATATTCAGGTTCTTCTTCTTCACGTGCATCCGGTGGATAATTAGCATACTCTCCACCTTGCAAAGCTGCTCCAGGGGGGTAATTAGCATACTCTCCACCTTGCAAAGCTGCTCCAGGGGGATAATTAGCATACTCTCCATCTTGTGAAGCGACTCCAGCAGGGTAATTGGCATACTCTCCACCATGCGAAGCTGCTCCCACGAAGTGAGGAATAGAGCCATATCCGGGATGAACTTCCCTGCCGCCTGATGCTGAAGAGCCTACTTCGACCATCTCATTCTGTTCTGCATCTTTTCGTTTTCGAACGAAGAGCCAGATCGCCAGCGGCAAGCCAACAACCGTCAACGCCAGCAGGCCGATGCCTACCTTTGCGCCAGTGCTAAGACCTGGACTATACGAACTCCTTGCCGAGTTGACAAAACTGGATGAATGCGTGCTAGAAGTTGTCGTAAAAACAGGCTGACTACTTTGAGAACTCGGCAACTGACTAGAAGCTCTAGCAGAAGTCGTCTTCTGAGCGAAAATGCTTGATCTGGTAGTTGAGCTGCTGGAAGAAGAACTTGAAGAAAGACTCGAAGAGCGGCTGCTAGTTGAGCTTCTCGAAGAGGAGGAGCTGGAGCTACTGCTTGAAGTAGTGGTCATGGAAGTAGTGCTAGAAGAAGAGGAGGAACTGCTGCTAGTAGATGACGTGGTGGAAGTCATGCTGGAAGAAGAGAAGGAGCTGCTGCTACTGGTTGGGCAGGATAGCTTTACTACATAAACATACGACCCAGCGTGTACAAAAGAATAGTCTTGGGAAAGTGCAATAGCAGATGGAGATATGTTGCCGGTCAATTTTCTTGCAAAATAGGTGAGGTTAGCGGGATTGCTCTTATTAAGTATAAGATAGCGAGAGCCCAAACCTGCTATGTGCAGATAATCTCCAGAGGGAACAAGTCCACGGGTTTGGTCTATTGGGGAATAGGAGCTTAACCATTGAGGATCGGTGCGATCAGTAATATTGACCGCTTCAACTCTTCCGTTAAATCCTACATACATCGTCTTTCCATCAGGGTCAATAGCTAAGGCGCTGGGGCTTCCCGCGGTAGTATACCGAGATAAACGGTTTGGGGCTTTTACATCTGAGACGTCGATTAGATCGACAGCCCCTAAACTAGAACCATTGGCTGAATGGGCCGCGAAAAGTAAGTTGTCAAACGTAACTACTCTTTTGATTAGTTCAGTAATACCCGAGTAGATTACATTTGGGCTGGTTTTATCCGTAACATTGGCGACAGTTAGGCTTAAACTCGCTATAAAAGCGGTCTTACCATCTTTGGATAAGGCCACATCATAAAAAGAGACACCCCCTCGAGGAAGAAAGCCTACTTGTTGGGAAGCTGCCGGATTTCTTACATCAAATACGTACATACCCACATGCTGTGAGATGGCGTAGTCAAACTCACCGTCACTGGCCAAGCCGCTCGAGGGATGTGGAACGAAAAGAGGCTGCAGGCCGTAGCCCTTTTCTGAAACAGAACCAGGATTGCTTATATCGTAGATACCCACACCCTCGCTCGTTAATATATGCAAATTATTGTTATGGAGCTCTAGATCCAGGATTTGTCCAAAAGTAGTGAAACTACTACTGCCGACCCTAACAGGACAAATAGGGGCCGCCGCCCCAGCAAATCTCGTTGAAGAGGCAGAAAGAAAAATCGCTCCCCTCGTTAGGAAAGAGGGAGCTCCACGCCCACGCCTGGTAGACACTGAGCTCATGCCAGCAAGTACTGTCACCCCACCTACAGCCCAGGATGACAACGTGGAAACCGCGCTGCCAGTTGCTGGAACTTCGGCCCAACTATAAGCCTCACGTGCAAGCGAGAAATAGCCCGTCATGGAAGATAAAACAGATAAAACAGAGGTAGCAATCGCAAATATTTTTAGCCTTTTTTCATTTGCGGCCCCTTTTTGTTGAACTAGTTTAAGAGCTTCTCTTCCGGTAAGTTGAGTAAAACCTTTCCAAGTTTTCTGGAAATAGGTTGTGCTTTCCGCATCGACATCGTAGATCGCAAAGATCCCAAACTCAGTTTCAGAGGAAATAATGGAGCGGGCTTCGGATTCACCAAAGTTCGCTTTTGCATCCCAATCATCGCAATCATCGCATCGAAAGGTGGTTGCTCCTTCTAACTTATCTTCGACCTTCCAAACCTTAATCGACGTATCTTGATCTAGAAGACTATATAACCCTTCTTTGCTCTTTGAGTATCGGGTTACCTGGTGACCTACTCTATCGCGGGTCGTCAATGTATGAGTCCCATTTGACTGAGCATCTAAAGTCGCTCTAGCAAGATTGAA
>JAAKFT010000004.1 GCA_011064935.1 Chlamydiota bacterium
CCCCACGTTCCAGCGAAGGCCTTTGGCCAACGCCTCCACGCGGGGCTGTGACCTTTGATCGCTTCCGCGATCCCCTCCCAACACCCCACGTTCCAGCGACGGCCTTCGGCCAACGCTTTCACGCGGGGTTGTGACCTCTGATCGCTTCCGCGATCCCCCCAAAACCCCACATTCTTTTTCACTCCAAAATACGTGCCCGAGCGCGTGCGTGCCCGAATTATCCTAAATGGTATTACAGATCGCGGAAGCGATCAAACTCTAAGAAGCCCCGTGTGGAGCGAAGCGGAACATGGGGTTATACGGAGATATTAAAAGCCGCGCCGTAGGAGCGGCGCCACAACGAAGCCTCTGTGGGCTCTGTGGTTATAAATGACTCAAAATGTATTATAATTGTGAATGCACCTTTCGACATGCTCAATCTAGGGTGAAAAATTATGCCAAAAAGTAGAAAATATCAGGATTGGTTAATAGACAAGCTAAAAGATCATGATGAAGCTGTCGCCTATTTAAACGCAGCATTAGAAGAGAGTCTCAAAGGGGATGAGGAATCTAAACATCTCTTCCTAACGGCTCTCAGAAATGTTGCTGAAGCACAGGGCGGGATTGGTAATCTAGCTAAAAAGACTCATTTGGGTCGAGAGAGTCTTTATAAAACACTTTCTGAAAAAGGAAATCCAAAGTGGCATACTCTTGTCGCTTTAATTATCAGTCTTGGGCTAAATCTGAGGTTGTCTTGATGTCAGCGCCCTTCTGAGCTGCGGGGACGGCGAGGTTGATGCCGAGCAGTCCCATAAAGGCCATCGCCATCAATCCGGTCACAATAAAGGTAATCCCCATCCCTTGTAGCCCTTTCGGGATATCTGAGTAGGTGAGTTTCTCACGGATAGCTGCAATCAAAGCAATCGCCAGCCACCAGCCCAATCCAGATCCCAGTGAGAAGACGAGAATGACAATCATGGGATACTCACGGGTGATTCCAAAGAGCACGCCTCCCAAGATGGCGCAGTTGACGGTGATCAGGGGAAGAAACATTCCGAGGGCGTGGTAGAGCGGGGGAGAGAACCGCTCGATCAGGATCTCTAAGACCTGAACAAAGGCGGCAATCACAGAAATAAAGACGATAAATTCGAGAAAGCTGAGGTCGAGCTCTCCGGTGTTGATGCCGATAAAGCTAAGCCAGGCGAGAGCACCGTTGCCGGTGACAAAGTTGTGGACAAACCAGTTGAGGACGCCTGAACAGGTGAGGACGACGGTGACGGCGAGTCCGAGGCCATGAGCTGTGGGGAGGCGGTTGGAGCAGGCGAGGTAGCTGCACATTCCGAGAAAGTAGGAGAGCAGAATATTCTGGATAAAGATGGTCTGGATGAGAAGACCGAGCAGGTTGATGGGTGTGTAGTTACCGATCCACATAGTTTTAGT
The DNA here is from genome assembly GCA_011064935.1 of Chlamydiota bacterium. Lineage (GTDB taxonomy): Bacteria > Chlamydiota > Chlamydiia > Chlamydiales > JAAKFR01 > JAAKFT01. Next base: position 1,420 of record JAAKFT010000004.1, read on the forward strand.
AAGCGGGTTTGTCAGGTTTATTGATGATATTAGCGATCCAAACGAAAAAACCAAGGATGAAAAAGGCGGCGGGGGCTAGGACCATAAGCCCGAAATTTTGGTAGCGGTCGGGATGTTCTGGAGTAGCATACCAACCTTCGGGGATGAGTTGGATGCCGAAGAGCTGTCCAAAGCCCCAAAACTCTCGGAGTCCGGCAATGAGAAAGAGGACCCAGGCGTAGCCGAGGCCTGAGGAAAAGCCGTCGAGAAAGGCGGGGATGGGTTTGATATTGCGGGCCATGCTCTCGGTCCGTCCCATGACTAGGCAGTTGGTGATGATCAGGCCGACAAAGACGGAGAGGGTTTTGGAGATGGAGAGAAAGTAGGCGCGGAGGAACTGGTCGACGATGATCACAAAGGTGGCGATGATGACGAGCTGGGTGATCATGCGGACGTTATCGGGGGTGACTTTGCGCAGTAGTGAGACAAAAAAGCAGGAGAAGCCGGTGACGACGCTGACAGCGATTCCCATGGTGATGGCGGTTGTGAGGGTGGTGGTGACAGCGAGGGCGGAACAGATGCCGAGGATAGCGACGAGGATCTGGTTGTTTTTCCAGAGGGGCTCTTTGAAGTAGTTTTTGAGAGGGTGATGTCGGTCAGCCATTGGTCTCCTGGTTGATTTTGGTCAGAAGGGCGCGATAGGGGGTCAGTGAGTCTTGGTAGGCTGAGGTGATTCCATCGCCGGTGAGGGTGGCACCTGAGATGCCATCGACGGCGCTGTTGGCTTTGGGGGTGGTGCCCAAGACATCCTGTACTTTGCCCTTGACGACGAGGATACCCATAGGAGCGGTTTGAAAGTCCGTGGTGCCTGAGGGGGACTCTTGGAAGACAACCTTGCCAAAAAACTGTTGTTGCCACCAGGAAGTATCGATATTGGCGCCAAGACCGGGAGTTTCGGACTGCTCATACCAGGTGGTTCCGAGGACGGTATCTCCGTTGGACTCGAGGGCGATGTAGCCGTAGACAGGACCCCAGAGGCCATAGCCTGAGACGGGGATGACAAAGGAGGTGGCTTTGGTGAGATCGGTGGCCAGATCGGAAGCGGTGGTGGTGGCGCTTGAGGCATCGTTGGGAAGGATGGCGTAAAAGAGTTTGAGGGGGAGGTCGGCGTAGCCGGTCTTTTTGTTGGTGGTGAGGTAGTCTTGGAGGTTGAGTCCTTTTTTCTCGAAGGTGTAGGCAGCGCCCCCGCTGTCGGTGAGGAGGGCGCGGATACGTAGAGTAGAGATGGCTCTGATCTCATCGTCAGTCGCTTTGGGGGGATCTTCGGTGGGGATTAAGAGTTGTGTTGAGGGATCAAATTGTGCGGGGGTCAGTGTACCATCTTGAAATATTTGGAAGGTTTGGTTGTAGCTGAGAATTTTGGTGGCGATGAGCATCTGTTTGCTTCGATCTAATTCGGCGGCATCTTCTTGAGGGGTTTTTAGGACGAAGGCGATAACTGCCAGCAGAAAGGCTGAGGTAAAACAGAGCGCAATGACAAAGAGCAAGATTTGGAGATTGGTGTGGGGCAGACGGGATTGTTTGTCAGCTGGGTTCTGGGACGGCTTGGCCACGATAGGCTCTCCTATAGTTTCTGACGGCATAATAGTCGATTAGGGGGGCAAAGACATTGCCAAACAAGATTGCGAGCATCACCCCTTCTGGGAAGGCGGGGTTGATGAGTCTGATGACGATGGTGACAAGGCCGATCAATCCTCCATAGATCCATTTAGCACTATTCATATTGGGAGAGCTGACGGGATCGGTGGCCATAAAGACCAGCCCGAAAGCGAGTCCTCCCATGATGAGATGGCGATAGGCGGGCATGGCGTATCTGGCGGGGTTCCAGGCGCCACCATCTATCCCGAAGTGGGTAGAGAAGAACTGAAAAATAAAGGCGGTCAGGAAGGCGGTAATTCCGAAGGCGACCATGGTTCTCCAGGCGCCGATGCCGGTGTAGATCAAGAAAAGGCCGCCGAGAAGGCAGGCGATAGTTGAGGTTTCGCCGAGCGATCCCATCATATTGCCGAAGAAGAGGTTGCCGTCGCTAAAGTTGTCGAGTCCATAGCTGGTCTTAGCAAAGCTATGTGCGGCATCAAAGTTGTTGGGCATTAGGCCGAGCCCTCCGCCGTCGAGGGGGGAGGTGACAAAACTTTGCATCTGGTCGATGGAAAGGTCTCCAAGCGTAGCGCTGTGATCGCCGACGACGTTCCACTGATCAAATTGGTGTTGGAGGGTGTCAAAGGTTTCGACTTTGCCTCCGAGGGTGTTGGAGGCGATCGCATCGACATGGATCCGTTTGATGTCGGGAGTTGCGGCATTCAAAGTGGCCAATGGGGAGGCCTGAGAATAGCCATCGACGGTGCTCAAATCGGTATTCATCTTGGCGAGACTATCGGAGATTTTGGTGGGATTGGTGCCTATCCAGACATCGCCGGACATCTTGCCAGGGAAGGTGAAGAAGAGAAAGGCGCGGCAGACGAGCGCCGGGTTGAGGATATTCATCCCGGTCCCGCCGAAGACTTCCTTGCTTATGATCACCCCAAAGATCACCCCAACGGCTGCCATCCAATAGGGGATGGTGGGGGGAAGAATGAGGGGATAGAGCATGGCGCTGACGAGAAACCCTTCGGCGATCTCTTTGCGACGGATGCAGGCAAAGGCAGTCTCTGCCAGCCCTCCAGCGAGATAACTGATCAACATCAGGGGGAGAAAAGCGGCTGCCCCTTCTTGGAGTGCGAGAGCCCATCTGTGGTTTTGCCCCATGAAGGTGAAATAGCCTTTGAAAGTCGTCGAAGCGGCGAGGTACTCTTTCATCACATTCGCATCTCCAGAACCATAGACCAGCTTCTGGACACCGGTATTCCAGATGGCCATCAAGATGGCGGGGAGGAGGGCGATGACGACGAGGGTCATCCACCGTTTGACGTCGATGGCATCGCGGATAAAAGGAGGGTTTAGGGTGTTGATAGGGGGTTCGTAACAAAAGTTGTCGATGGCAGTAAAGAGTGGCTGGAGGCGATGGAGTGGTTTTCCTTTTTCAAAGAGAGTGCGTTGAAAATCTAAAAAACGACGTAGCATTCCAACAAGGTAGCAAATTTTCTGGAAATCGGAAATAGAAAATTGATTCGGGGCAATGACCTGTGTATGCTACTAGGTGTGCTTAAACATCCTATAAGATCGGCTCTTCTGACTTTTGCTATTATTGGCATCTGTCTATTCCCTATCGATCTCTTTCTCGGAGTCGTCTCGTTTGGTTTATCCTCCTATTGTCGCATCTCTTTGGGTGCCAAGTTGAGTTATGAAGAACTGGCTTGGAAAAATGGTGGGATAGCTCTCAAAGATGGAAAAATCACGAAACCTGATCACTTCGATATCCATTTTTCCCAAGTTTCACTCCATCCTCGATTTGATTGGAGAGCAAAGAAACTTTGCGGTGAGCTCGATATCGACCAACTTACCATCGTGCAATCTCAAAGAAGTGAGTTTTCTTTCCGCCCGATCCCGTTTTGTTCAGACTTGAAGACCGTCGTTCGGAATGGCACCCTTTTCGTCACCGGTCAAAAGATCGAGTGGGAGATGGAAGGGGCGATTAAAAATCAGGAAGTTGTGGAGAAGATTACGCTGCGACTGGAGCCAGAGAGTCCCCCGCTGGTGCTTCACTACTTGCAAGGAATCGATGGAAAGGCGGAGCTCTCCGCAGTGTTTGACTCCCATGCTCTAGCCTCTTTGAGCGGCGTGGTGCGCTACTATATGGAGTCCTATCTTGTGAATCCTAGCACCCACTGGGAGTTTGCGGAGGGACTCATCGATGGTGTGATGGGAGTAGCGTGGCAAGGGAATGAGATCAGTGAGATTCGTGGCCAGGTTCACTTGACTGAGGTCTTGGCTGAAAACCCTTCGCTTGCGCTCTCTGGAGCTGTGGAGAAACTCTCTATGAATCTTTGCGTCTGCCCTAGTAAATGTGAAGAGTGGGATGGAGAGATTGAACTGCATAATGGCTCGCTGGCATTCAAAGAGAGACACCGAGATCTTTGGCAGGGAATGTGGGATCTCAACATTGACCACACACAATTACTGGTGAAGCAGGGAAAGGTAGAGAGCTCTCTTTTTGAGGCCAACCTCCTAGGAATGAAAGGGGAGTGGTCGCTCGACTGGCTCTCTGACGATCTGCTCATGCGCTTGACCTTTTCGGGCTGTTCAGAAGAGATGGCCTCATTCCTTCCTCCGATTATTCAAGAAGCCTTTGTCGAAGCGTTCCCAAACGATCTCTTTCAAGTCGATGCCTTTGTCAAACGTGGCAAACTTGGTCTTGAACTTGAGGGAAAAATTCTCATAGGTTCTGATGAGCAGATCATCTCATTTGGCTGTTCCTTTGGAGATCGCTTTCCGTCATCCTATCCAGAAGTAGCGATGAATGAGACTTTCATGGAGAGCCTCAAAGAGCAGTTCTGTCTCTCTCGAAAAAGACATGGCTGGTTGCGAGGAAAAGAGCTGCCCATAGAACAATTTCTCTCTCCCTTTCTCTTCCATGGCATCAGATTGGATGGTTTTGGGAAGGTGGACTTTGAAGCGACCTTCGATGACCGTTTTCTCGTCATTTTTTATCAGGCCAAAGAGTTTTCTTTGGAGAGTCCCCATTTCTTCCTCAAAACCGACCGAATAGGTGCGGATGTTGGAGAGATAGCGGCTGTCCATTATATTGACCTCGACACGTTGGAACATCTCGGCTGTTTACCACTGTCCCAAGCGACCTATACCCAGAAGAATTTCGATCTCACTTTTACTGACGCCAAAGCGGTTGTCTACTTTGAGAATGAAAAGATCCGCCTCGAACAAATCGAGATGAAGCGTGAGGATCTGGTCTTTCAAGGCGAAATGGGGTTAGCGATCCATCATATCGATGACGTCGAACTGACGATTGAGACCCACCATATCCACGGGCCAGCTTCGCAAGCCCTAGACATTCTCTCGCACTTCGTCCCTTCCGTTTCCTGGGATCTTCCCATTGATGGACAGATCGAATGTGCAGAGAACGACCTCTTCTTTCACTTTGCTTTTCAACCCAAATCTCATCTACTTGAGGGAAGGATCCGTGGCGAGCTCCACGCCGATTACCAGACCGCTCCCTTGACTATTTCAGATCTCTCTACCACCTTCGATTATGATTTCCTGGCCAATAGAATGACCTTCTCCGAAGGTACGGGGTCCTTTATGTGGAATGAGACTCCCTATCGGCTGGTCGTCCCGGAAGTAACCCTCACGAACTTTCCCCACCAACAGATCACCCTTGAGATGAGTGTATGGCAAGAGGATGAAAAAGTCTTATCCCTAGAAGGAAGAACTGAGGGTGATCAGCTGAAGCGACAGCTCTTCATAGATAGCAACCTCTTTTCTTTGCGCGGAGAGCAAGAGGGGAGTCGTTTTTCGATCCACCACTTTAATTCCGAGAAATGTGCTGGAACAGCTGAAATCGATTGGACAGAAAAGGACTGCTATATCGACAACCTGGAACTTTTAGCCCAAGGGATTGGAGCTTTTTCTCTAGAAGGAGCCATTAATCGACAAACCTGGACTTTCACAGGAAAGGTAAACGACTTTGAAGTCCATCTCGACACCTTTTCCTCCCATCCTCCAGTCGAAAAAACCCTCGCCCTCTGGAATCCTGCAGGAACCATTCGAGGTAACGGAACCATTTCCTATCAGCTCACAGAGAAGAAACTCGAAGTTGAAACGCAGGCTTCCTTTGCTGGGCTTGAGTTTGGTGGAGTTCACTTTGGGGATGGAGAAGATCTCGCATGTCACTACCGCTCTGATCAAGGATTGACCATCGAAGGGCTTGAAGTGGACATTCCCGGTGCCGAAAAGTATAAGCTCGGCCAGTTCCACTACCATCTTGAAAGTCAAAAAGTCCTCTTTGAATCCTTTGATTTCTCCCTTCCCCCTGAGAAACTCCCATGGATCACAGAGATGCTCACCCGACTTTTCCCCGGGAAGATTCATCCAACCATTGTTGATTTGGCTCTGGCTCTAAAAGAGAATGAACCCCTCGACGGAAAGATCTCTCTGGAGTTCTTTCCAAAACAGGTCTGGATCAATCTCACATTGAAAGATGGCATCTACTCCCTCTCTGGCAAACAGCTCGATCTGAAAAATTTCTCTCTGGCCTATGACCCCCTCGAGCTTAAACTGACAACCCAATATCGCTATCTGGATGATTACTTTTGGATCGATATGATGGTTGATAGCATGACCTTGAGTCATGGAGAAGCTGCCATAGAAGATGATAGTGGGCGCCTCGTGGCAAGCTGGGAGAGACGCCAAGATAGAGGGTGGTGTGTCAAGAGTCTCCAGGGAGAGTTTTGCGGACTCGATGTTCTACTCGACGCAAAAGAGAATCTGGATTTTTCCAAGAACATACAACTCGTAGGCAGAATTGGGGTCGATCTGGAGAGGGTCTCCAGGCTCATGCCTACAGATCTTCAAAAAGTAGTGACCAAGCTCGGCATGGGCCAAGGATATATTCTCAGCGGCGATTTTGTCTGCCCCAAAGATAACCCAAGCGACTTCCATTTCACCGGCACTCTCTCAGGAGAGGAGTTTCTCTTGGGAGGTACACAGCTCAACTCTCTCTTCTCCCATGCAACATATTCAGGAGACCGTTTTGAGTTGACCGATCTCTCTATCGAAGATTGGTCAGGAAGCTTGACTATGACCCAAGCCCTGATGACCAAGCAAGAGGGACATTGGACAGTAGAGATCCCCCATATCGCACTAGATAGGCTACGTCCTGCCAGGCTCCGTTCGGAAAAGTTCAAGAAAAACAAAAAGAGCAAAACCCTCTTCAAATCCCTCTTGATCTCATCAGGTGAGCTCCATCAACTCAAAGGGATTGTTGGTGAGCAAACCAGTTTTGAGGGGAGTGGAGATTTGCGGTTCACCAACCTTCCCAGAAAGAACTTTCTCTCTCCCGTTCTCTATCTACCCACCGAAATCACCGCTCGCATCGGTTTAGATCTTGGCCTACTCGTTCCGGCGCAAGGTACCATAAGATATGAGATTATGGATGGCCGCATCTACTTGACCAAGTTTAAAGACATGTATAGCGAAGGCAAGCGCTCCCGCTTCTTCCTAGCCCAAGGCCACCCTGCCTATATCGATTTTGATGGAAATCTCTATATGAAAGTGAAGATGAAACAGTACAATCTTCTGATGAAGCTCGCCGAATTCTTCACCGTCACCGTCAAAGGAACCGTCTTTAAGCCGGCCTATACCCTCACCAACCACTTTGATGAGTAATAACCTGATTGTGTCGCAAGGACTATATTGACTTTTTTTAGAGATTTTTTCAGAATTCTTTCGATCTTGAACAGAGTAAATAATGAAAACACAAGAACTTGTTAACCCACCAGGCTATGCTCCATTCTTAGAAAAGATAAAAACCGATATTCATCGGGCGCAGCTAAGTGCTTTCTTATCAGTAACCAAGGAGCTTACTTTTCTGTATTGGCGAATCGGAAGGATGCTCTCTCAAAAGAGTTCTGAAGAAGGATGGGGAGCCAAAACAATAGGGCGTTTGGCTAAGGACTTGGGATCTTCTTTTCCGGGAGTTGGAGGTCTTTCCTTAAGAAACCTTCAATATATGCGTAGATTTGCGAATTGCTATCCGGAGCTGAATTGTGCAACAGCTGTTGCACAAATTCCGTGGGGTCATAATATCATCCTTCTGGAGAAACTCGAAGGGTTCGAGAGAAGAGTTTGGTATGCCAAAAAAACGATTGAGAATGGGTGGAGCCGAAGGGTACTGACTTCCTGGATCGAATCAGATCTCTACAGCAGGCAGGGGAAGGCAATTACTAATTTCGAGACAACTCTTCCAAAACCTCTGTCAGAGTTGGCGCAGCAAACGCTTAAAGACCCTTATAATTTTGATTTCCTGGCACTTGATAAAGATTATCGTGAAAAAGAACTTGAACAAGGTCTGATGAACCATCTTCAGAAATTTTTACTTGAGCTGGGACAAGGCTTTGCTTTTGTTGGCCGACAGGTTCCGCTTTCTGTCGGAGAAAAGGACTATTATCTTGACCTTCTTTTCTACCACTTGAAGCTGAGATGCTACATGGTTATTGAGCTTAAGGCTGAGGCATTTGATCCGAGAGATGCCGGTCAGATTAATTTCTATCTGTCGGCGGTTGATAAACAATATAAACATCCGAATGATAAACCCAGTATCGGAATGATTTTTTGCAAAACCAGGAATGCTTTAACAGTTGAATATGCTCTTCAAGACATTCATAAACCAATTGGTGTCTCGGGATATGAGGCTACTATATTGGAATCCTTACCACATGAGTTAAAAGGGACCCTACCGACTATTGAAGAAATAGAGGCTGAGTTTTTAGAAGAGAAAAACTAATTATTTCTTAATTGAGCATGAAAAGAAGGAGATCTATTATGATCAATCTTCTTTAAGCCCTCACTAACCAGTTTGATGAGTAGTGGCTGTGTTGAATAATCTACTCTTTCCAGTGCTCTGTCTTCACTGTCAAACCGTCCCGCAAAAATCCTCACACCTCTTCTGCGAAGGATGTACACCCTACTTTGAGCTGCGTGATCCAAGCGACCGTTTTCCCCTAAAAGAGCTCAATATTCAAGTCGCCTCAGCTCTAGAATATATCGGTCCAGTAAAAAGCCTGGTCAAAAAGCTTAAAACTGGCCAGCTACCCCACCTCGCTAAAACCGCCGCTTCCTTTTTGGCTGCCCAGTTCTACCGATTAGGGTGGGAAGTGGACTGTATTGTTCCCGTCTGTCGTCCCTGGCTTCGCGCCCTCGTTCACGGAATCGATCACAGCCATGCTATCGCCGATAACTTAGGCAAAACCCTCTCCACGCCAGTCTATCCCGTCTTACGCAGAAGAGGAGGAGAATACCCTCAAGGCCGTCTCAATCCAGAGCAGAGAGTTTCGTTTTCAAAAAATAGTTTTACATTGAGAAAAGGGGAGAAGATTGCCGATAAGCGAGTCCTACTCATCGACGATGTGATCACCACAGGAACGACCCTGCAGCACGCTATCAACACATTATTTGAAGGTTTTCCCGCCCAAATCTACGCTCTAACCCTCTGTCGATAGCAACATTTTTTCTGGAAAACAAGTAGCTTGCAGGCTACAATATGACCATGGAGTACGAAGTTGGATTTCTCGAACTTGACAATGGAAGATGCCCTTATCTCCAATGGGAATTGAAGTTGGATAAAAGTATCAGAGGAACTGTCAGAACGAGAATTAATAGATTGCGTTTAGGCCAATTTTGGAGATTGTAAGCCTATTACTGGAACGAGAGGTATATATGAACTCCGCATCCATATTGCAGCAGGTTACCGACTTTATTTCGGAAAAGCCCATGATCGGTTGGTGATCATGCTGTGCGGAGGAACCAAAAGGTCACAAAAAAGTGATATTGAGAAAGCAAAAAACTACTGGAAATTATACAAAGCATCGTCTAAGAGAAGATAGATATGGTAAAAGTAAGAAATTATAAAAAACATCTATTAGAGCAATTAAAAGACCATGAAGAAGCGGCCTCTTATTTAAATGCTGCTCTCCAAGATGATGATCCTCACGTTTTTCTTTTGGCTTTGCGGGATATTGCTGAAGCACAAGGGGGGATGAGCTGGTTGGCCGAGCAGGCAGATCTCAACCGAGAGAGCCTCTATCGCACTCTTTCATTAAGAGGAAATCCACGATTTTTTAATCTCCTTTCTGTTCTGAGCGCTTTTGGGCTAGAACTTTCTATAAATACCATCTCCAAAAGGAAGCGAGGCCGCTCAAGAGTAAGTTGAATCTCTCGCTGAAGCATAACTGGTCATAGGGACTGCTTATCGACGATGTGATTACCACCGGAACCATCCTCCACACGGGGCTGTTTAGAGTTAAATCGCTACCGCGATCGCCTTGCTCCGTCAAAAAAAGCTAATTTGCGCCTAAGGCTTTTACTTAAAACAGGTTAAAAGCTGAGTTCAGGTTATTAATCAGGCCACCGTCCAAGATTCTCTAGTCACTGGTAGCGTGCCATTTACCCGATAGGCAGTGGCGTAGTAGGTTTTCTTATTTGTCGGAGAGCCAAATTCTTTCGCCTCCGAGGTGTAAAAGACTGCCGCGGACGATTTGTGAAGGTGAAAATCTTGGAAGAAAGCTTCGTGATCCTGCGTTAGAGTGAGATATGCGTAGTTTGGACTTTGGAGGTCTTGGAGATCTATGAGTAACAGCAGGTCTGGAAGAAAGTCTCTGCCGTTATTCGTAGCAAATTTCCGATAGTTCTCACGATCTGCGTAAGTATCGATCTCAATCGTAGCGGTTGGATTTTCTTTTTTAAGTTGCGCCTTAAGTCTTTGTAGATCTTCGAGCGCTCGTCTAACCATCTTGTTGAGAGCGGTAGTAGGAGTCTCTGTGTTCTTATAGAGAGGGTCGATTAGGATAAGCCGAATATGGGAAAAACGGGTGGCAGCCTTAGCCAAGACAAGTGCCTCTTCAAAACAGAGACCGGAACCAACGCTCACAATTGTATACCACTCATCTCTGGGATCATTCTCGTCAAGGATGGAGAGAACCATCCTCTCCACGGTGCTCTGCCGAACAGAATCACCGATGGCCTTGCACGGGCAAACCCTTAGGGCGGGATAATTCTCCGAGAGTGTCTTAGCAATCCCCGCACGATCGAATGGCTCGGATGCTTGAGGAAATGCCGTCCAGTTCTGGGAGTTTAGGGGGGAAGCGACAGACGATAGACTCAAGAGCCACCCTCTCGCGGCGTGACGAGAACATTACCTACGATGGTGACTCCTTCGTCGACGCTCAGTAGTTTAGCCTGAATATCCCCGGTCACAACCGCTTCATCGCGCAGCTCCACCCGCTCTTTACAGGTGATGTTTCCTTCGACCTCTCCCTGGATAATCGCGGCTTTTAGGTTGAGATTGGCTTTGACCTTTCCCTTGGGGCCGACGATGACCTTGCCTTCGGAAATCAACTCTCCTTCGAAGGTGCCGTCGATGCGTAGAAGACGATCAAACTTCAGCTCGCCATTGAAGGTGACCCCTTCACCGAGGGTAGTTTCGGGCTCTTCTTCTTCCTGAAAATGGGGGGCGGCTTTTTCACTATTCCAGCTCTCATTTATGGGGGGACTCATCGGTGCTGAGAGAGGTTGGGGAGGGTTGTCAAAAATGCGCGGAGGCATTTCTGCAGGTTCTCCTTTTTTGGCTCCGTACTTGTAGGGAGGGGCTGGAGGAAGATCATCTTTATGGCGGCGAAACATATTTATATCCTCATGTGTCAATATTGCGGCGGCAAAGTGCGACTTGCCTTCTCAAAGATTCGTCTTTTTTGATTTTATTTTCAATAGTTTTACTTGCGTGCAAAATCGTTGAGTGGGTTTTACCAAAAGAGGCTGCGATCATCATGAGAGATTCGTTGATCATCGCTTTGGCAAGATACATCGCCACTTGACGAGGAAGGGCGATCTCCTTGGTGCGAGAGGTCCCTTTGAGATCGCTCACGCGTACTTGAAAAACGGTGGCGACGCTTTTGAGAATATTTTCGGCCGAGACTTTATGTTTGGGAGCGTGTTGTAAGAGTTCGCTCAATATTTTTTCGGCGAGATCTTCGGTGAGCTCTTGATCGAGAAGGCGGCAGTGGGCAGAGAGGCGGTTGATCGCTCCTTCCAGCTGTCTGACGTTGCTGTAGATATGTTCGGCAATAAAGAAAGCGACGTTGTTGGAGATTTTAAGCCCTCTCTGCTCGGCCTTATGTTGCAAGATCGCGACACGGGTCTCTAGATCGGGCATGCCGATATGGGCGACCAGCCCCCACTCCATCCGAGCGACCATTCTTTCAGAGAGTTTGAGCTGTCCAGGGGGTTTATCGCTGGAGATGACGATCTGTTTGTTTTGGTTGATGAGGCTTTCAAAGGTGTTGCAAAACTCTTCCTCAAAATTGAGGCGGTTTTGCAGAAATTGGATGTCATCCACAAGCAAGATGTCGAGAGTACGGTAGAACTTTTTCATTTTGTCGACGGTTTTATTTCGCAGACTGTCGACAAGGTCGTTGATAAATGCTTCTGTGGTGATGCACTGGATGCGAAGTTTTTTGTGATTTTCCAGCACGTGGTGGCTAATACCATGGAGCAAGTGGGTTTTTCCCAAACCAACACCCCCATGGATAAAGAGGGGGTTGTAAGAACGGCCAGGACGGGTTGCAATCCCCATGGCTGCCGATTTGACAAACAGGTTAGCTGGCCCTTCGATAAAAGTGTCAAATTTGTAAAATTGGTTGAGTTTGATTTCATAACCGGGGACCTGCACTTGAGGCTCTGAAGGGGTGGTGCGAGGGGGTGGAGTGAGCGGTTTTTTGACGGGGGTATCACTGATGACAAACTCAATCTGTGGTTCGCCGTTCTCGTTCACAGGAATAAAGTAGGAGAGTTCTTTGCGGTAGTTGTCGAGAAGGTAGGTCTTAACAAAAATGTTCGGAACTTCGAGACGGACACTCTCCGATGTTGATTCGAGGACTTTAATCGGAGCCATCCAGTTATCAAATGCGGTTAATGAACATCGCTTCTTGATGTATTCGAGAAATTGAGACCAAGTGTCGCGTTCTTCGCATGTGAGCATATTGAGGCTCCTTGTTGTAAATGGTTATAAACAATGTTTCCCACAATAGTGGGAGTGAGTGATTTAGATTGCTAATCTAGCACGGCTCAATTTTAGGCCGCAATATTTTTATCAACGATTTTGTGTCGATAAGTGCTAACCAATTCATCTTCAAAGCAGTTAAAAATGAAAATATTTTCCTGGGTTATGAACGAATAAGATCCTGAATGCAAAGTGTATGAACAAGGTTTTGCAAAGAGTTACAAACAGAGAGAATTTGGTTATGAACAGCTTAGCTATGAGCCATGATGACAGCAGTGGCATCATCTGCAATCACCCGATTTTTACTCTTCTCCAAGGCAGCGGCGAGGGCGAAAGCTTCGCTCTTTTGGCCCAGAGTGATCAAGGTTTTGACTTTATTGAGCTGCGTAGGCTCATGGGTAGGATCGAGTTCGAGGGCTTGGTTGAGCATAGGTAGAGCTTGCGCTTCTTCGTTCGTTTGGAGATAGAGAGCGCCGAGTATCTGAAAGTCGTAGGAGCTCTTTGGATCAAGGATCACCAATGATTTAAAATAGATTAGCGCTTTGTCATATTTACCTTGTCGTACAAAAGAAAAACCGGCGAAACGCAGCTCTTCGAGTTGGTAGGAGTTCCATCCGAGTATTTCAAGCCAGTTGAAGTCTGCCATAAGCTATGCCTGTAAAAATTGCTTCATCCTGGAACGAGCGTAATTGATAGCTTCGTTCACATGTTTAATTTCTATGGCCATATTGATAATTGTTTGGCCTTCTTCGTCGACCCCTGGTTTTTCTGAGGTAACGACGTTAATTTTGCTGATGTAGGCATCGAGTTTCTCTGAAGGGCCCAGACTTGGGGCGATCTCAGAAGGGCTAGATCCCTGAATAAAATAATTAGGTGGGGCTGGAAAACTAGCATAGGTCTTCCCAAGGTAAGTGCCCAGGAGCATATCGATCGCAGGGAAGGTGGGAAGAGAGATGAGTAATTGAGTCCGGGCCGCCACATCTTTGACGGCAGAGGGAGGCATATGGTACTGTTTAACAAATGCCTGAACGATCTGTTCTTGATCAGCCGCATAGCGCTGGTGCGCCTCATAACCGATTGGGCCTTCGGAAGGACCTATTGCCATAAAAAACTCCTGTTCTTTAATCTTATACAAATTGGAGTAAAAAATCGACAAGACGACAATTTCTTTTAATCCCACCCCGACCCTCTGCGATATCATCATCGGAGAAAACATCGGTTTTCTCTCGCCCTCTCACGATCATCGCAGGGTGTTAATCACGAGTGATTATCTATATAAGCTATTTAAGATCAAAGGATTTGATGATATGATCCTCTTGCCGCATGGGGAGAAGGTGAAGAGTCGCCAGATGAAAGCATGGGTTGAGGATCGATTGATGGAGATGGGATGTGTCAGAGATACTTGCCTGGTGGCTGTGGGAGGAGGGGAGATTTTGGATTTGGTGGGTTTTGTGGCTGCGACCTACTGCCGTGGCGTTCCCTATGTCACTTTTCCAACCACACTGCTGGCGATGACCGATGCGGCTATTGGCGGGAAGACGGGGATAGATATTCCTGGAACCAAGAATCTGGTTGGAGCCTTCTATCCTCCTCGCCAGGTCACGATCGACACGACGGTTCTACAGAGCTTGCCTGAAGAGGAGCTCGTCAGCGGATTGGCGGAAACGATCAAGCATGCGCTGATTGCAAGTGCTCCGCTCTTTGTTTTTCTCGAGGAGAACCTCGATGCGATCCTAGGAAGAGAGAATGGGACGCTCTTAGAACTGGTCAAAAAGAGCGTGGTGATTAAAAAGGCGATCGTGGAGGGTGATCCATACGAGAAGGATCAACGACGTTGGCTGAATTTGGGTCATACGATAGGTCATGCGATCGAATCACTTACGACTCTTCGCCATGGAGAGGCGGTAGCTCTCGGTCTCTATTGGGAGGGTCGTTTGGCTGTGGAGATGGGGCTCTGCTCAAGAGAGGTGTTTGAACGTATAGCTAGTTTGTTGCGAAGAGTTCCCTTTGCTCTGGATCTTGAGATCTCTATCGATGATCTCCTCGAGAGGATCCAGCTCGACAAAAAGCGAATGGGGGAAGTAACCTATTTCGTGGGTTTAAAAAAAATCGGAGAGGTAGAGGTGATTCCTCTGCCGGAGGAAGTTTTGAGAAGATGCTTTGCGCCGTCATCACAGATGATAACCTAAAAAAAATCGAAGAGGCCAACCAGCTGGCCGATCTGATCGAACTTCGTATCGATCTTTTTAAAAAGCCAACACTGAAAAAAATTCAAAAGCTGCGGCAAGCCTGTCGGGTGCCTGTGATCTTCAAAGGAGGAGAACGGTTTTTATCGTGTCAGCCAGACTATGTTGACCTGCCCTATGAGAGCGATCCGGCGCTCTTTGAAAAGTGTCGGGGAATCAAGCGGATCTGCTCCTTTCATGAGTGCGAAAAAGCGCCAGAAAAGTTGGACTTTATCTTCAACCGCCCGGCTGAAATTTACAAAGTGGCCACGATGGCCCGCTCTTCTATCGATGTGCTGAAGATGCTGCTCTTTGTGAAGGAGCAGAAGAAGCCGGTTATTGGGATCTGCATGGGTGAGCTTGGCACGGCGACCCGAATTTTAGCGCCGGTGGTGGGCTCGCCTTTTACTTATGCGCCTATTGACAAGAGCGAGCAGTGTGCGCCGGGTCAGCTCACTCTTCAGGAATTGGCCCAGACCTATCGCTACCGAGAGCTGGATAGAGAGACAGAGCTCTATGCATTGATTGGCAATCCTGTCCACAAGAGCCCGAGCCACCTTGTTCACAATATCGCTTTTGGGGAGTTCGGCCTCAATGCGGTCTATGTCAAGATGCAGGTGACTCCCGAGGAGCTGCCAGCCTTTCTCCCGCTAGCACGAAAAGTTGGATTTCGGGGTTTTAGTGTCACGATGCCCCTCAAAGAGCAGGTGATACCACTTCTCAATAAGATCCATGATGATGTGGGGGCGATCAACACTGTTCTCTTCAAAAGAAAGAAGGGACATGGCTGGAACACCGATGGCCGCGGAGCTCTTGATGCGATCGAGAGAGTGGAGAATGTGCGTGGGAAGCGGATGGTTCTTTTGGGTGCAGGAGGGGTCGCAAAGGGAATTGGTGGTGAGGCCAAAAAGAGAGGCGCCCAGCTGATCATTCTCAATCGGAATCTCTCGCGTGCGCGAGATCTAGCCGAAGAACTAGGAGGGGAGGCCGCTAATATGGCCGATTTCCCCGTTGTTGCTGAGCAGGGGTACGACATCCTTGTGAATTGCACCCCGACTTTGCCGATTGATCCTGATGATCTCCTGGAAAATCGTCTGGTGATGGATGTGATTTCCAATCCTCGAGAGACCCCTCTGCTTTTTGCGGCGAAAGAGAAGGGGTGCCGGACGGTGAGTGGTTATAAGATGTTTATCTTGCAAGCGGTCGAACAGTATGAGCACTGGTTTAATATCCAAGGATAGTTGTTTGATAGCGCCCTCCTCACTCTCCGGTGAGGTGAGGGTTCCGCCATCGAAATCTCAGACGCAGAGAGCCCTGCTTTTTGGGCTGCTTGCCAAAGGCAGAAGCGTCATCCACTATCCTCTCCACTCTCCCGATGTGGAGGCGATGATCCAAGCTTGCCGCCAGTTGGGAGCGGAAGTGATCACTTCCCCTTCAAAAATCGAGATTGTCGGGGTGGACGGAGGAATCACAGCTCCCCAACAGATCATTGATGCGGGAAATTCGGGACAGGTGTGGCGGTTTATCGGCGCGATCGCAGCCCTCGCCTCTCAGCCCATCTCTCTCTCCGGTGATCACTCTATCCTTCACAACCGTCCCATAAGGCCTCTGATCCAAGCTCTCCATCAACTTGGAGTTTATGCTCACATGCACGAGAACTCGCTGATGATTCGAGGTCCTATCGGTTCGGGTAGGGTCGAGATGGATGGGCAAGACTCTCAGCCAGTATCAGGAATGCTGATGGCCGCTGCTTTTGCTCCCGGGCCGGTTGAGATCTATGTGAACGACCCCGGAGAAAAACCGTGGGTCAATCTGACACTCTCATGGTTTCAAAGGCTCGGTATCTCCTGCCAGGCAGAGGAGTTTCGTTACTATCGTCTGGAGGGTCAGAGCCACTACGAGGGTTTTTCTTACACCGTTCCTGGGGATTTTAGCTCAGCTGCTTTTCTCCTAGCGGCCGCTCTCATCACCGACTCAGAGCTGACCCTGAGCGGGCTGGATCTTGAAGATGCCCAGGGTGACAAGAGGGTGCTTGGTGTGCTTGAAGAGATGGGAGCAAAGCTCGAAATCGGTGAGAAGATCAGCGTCAAGCGAGGCGGCACTCTTCGAGGTATTACGATTGATGTGACCGATATCATTGACGCGGTTCCGATTTTGGCGGTTTTAGGCTGCTATGCAGCAGGAGAGACCCATCTTATCGGCGGGGGGATGGCTCGTAATAAAGAGGCGGACCGTCTGGCTGCCATTACAAACGAGCTCCGAAAAATGGGGGCGGATATCCAAGAAGAGTCCGGCGGTCTTATCATTCGTTCCAGTCAACTTCATGGGGCAAAAGTAGTCTCCCATGCCGATCACAGAATCGGAATGTCACTCACCGTGGCTGCACTGGCTGCCATGGGCGAGACGCAGGTGGAAGGAATCTCCTCCATTGCCAAAAGCTATCCCGACTTCTTTGACCACCTTCGCCAGTTGGGAGTCGCTCTGCCATGAATGTGATTCTTTGTGGCTTTACCTGCGCTGGGAAGACCACTCTCGGTAGAGAAATAGCCAAGCAGCTCGCCATCCCTTTCATCGACACCGATGATCTGTTGGGGGATGTGCGGTCGCTCTATCGAGAGATAGGAGATCAAGCCTTTCGCGAGCGAGAAAGAGAGGTGATCTTTTCATTGCGTGATGTGAAAAATAGTCTTATCGCAATCGGTGGTGGAAGCTTGATCCTCGAGGAGAATCGCTCATTTTTAAAGGGTCTAGGGCAAATTGTTTATCTGAAAACAGCCTACCAGACACTCTGTCCACGATTGGAGAAGAGAGAGTGGCCTGCCTTCTTTCAGGAAAAAAGTATGGCAGAGATGGCTCGGCTCCGCCTTCCAGTTTATGAGCAAGTAGCAGATTTTGTCATCGATACAGAGCTGCATAGCTCAAAGCAAATCATCGCAAAGATCATAATGTTTGCAAATATAAGGGGATAAGCCTTTTGACTTATCCCCTGGAATAGAAACCACTATAACCCGAAGTTCAGGTTATTTACGTTGATTGTAGCGACTCGATTTATATTTCTCTTTGAACTTAAGTCGCCGGCGGTCTTGTTTTGCGCGTGTTTTTGGATTAGCACGCATTTCGCTAGATTGTGGCTTCCTTGTTTGAAAACGAATTATCTTATCATTTTGAGCCTCACCACCTCTACGGGCCGAATTTTCTGTTCGCGGATCAACTCCGAGTTCAGGCTGCGAAGGAGGTGGCTGCCTACCTACATCAACGCCAGGCTGCGAGGGAGTTGGCTGCCCACCACCTACATCATCATACGGCTCAAACTTCCTCTCATACTCCCCAGCCTCAGGCCCCCACGTACCACCACCATCACCACGGGTAGGGGGGGGCCACTGTATGTCGGATTTTTCGGGTGTAGTTAGCTGCCTACCTACATCAACGCCAGGCTGCTGGGGAGATGACCGATACTTCCCCCCCATATCATGGGGGGAGAGGTCCCCCCCCATATCATGGGGGGAGAGGTCCCCCCCCATATCATAGGGGGAGAGGTCCCCCCTTGTGTCGGATTTTTCGGGTGTAGTTGACTGCGAAGGAGGCTGAGCCTGAGCCTTAGGAAGAACGATGATGATGGGAGAAGATCGTTCAGGTCCAATTGGCTGAATTGGGGCTGCCGCATCTGTGGTCACAGGAGTCCGAGTTGAGGCTGCCGCATCTGGGGTCACCGGAGCTGGAGTTGCGGGTGACGCGCTCCTTCCAGCTTCTGTCCCATAACCGATAGTGGACATGGCTGCCAGAATCAGCACAAAATAAACCGATAGTTTTTGAAAAATAGTTCTCATATTCTAAATAACCTCTAAAGATTCTTCAATTATCTCCTCATAACCTAGATTGCGTTAATTTCAAACATTTTTTGACTCCAAAGGTAAGCTCTCAATAGCGATATTTGATTTTCTTGTTTAGAGTGGTCATAATACCATCACATAGCACTTGGAATATTCATGGCGAGTAACTCTTTTGGAAAAATATTTCGGATCACTACCTGGGGAGAGTCCCACGGCAGAGCGATCGGTGTGGTGATCGATGGCTGTCCTGCCGGTCTTGAGATCTCCGAAGAGGAGATCAACCAGGAGTTAGCACGTCGAGCTCCTGGAAGAGCATCTCACACCTCACCGCGCAAAGAGCCAGATCTGGCGGAGATCTACTCAGGACTCTTCGAAGGAAAGACCACCGGCACTCCCATCTCCATTATTATACATAATATGGATGCTGATTCTAGCAAGTACGAACCGATCAAAAAGGTGCTTCGTCCGGGCCATGCCAACTATACCTATGAGAAAAAGTATGGGATCTTTGACTATCGGGGTGGTGGCCGAGCATCGGCGCGCGAGACAGCCTGCAGAGTGGCAGCTGGAGCGGTGGCGATGAAACTGCTTAAGCAGGAAGGGATCAGCTGCCAGGCGACCATCTGTGAAATTGGGGGGCATACTGAAAAGGCTGAGATGGAGAAGGTTCTTGTTGAGATGGAGAAAGAGGGAGACTCATTGGGAGGAGTGCTCGCTGCTGAGGTGCGTGGGCTTCCGGTGGGTTTGGGGGAGCCTATATATAATAAGATCGAAGCGATGTTGGCTCATGCGATGTTATCACTGCCAGCGACCAAAGGATTTGAGATGGGCGAGGGATTTGGAGCAGCGAAGATGCGAGGATCTGAGCACAATGATCTTTTTACGCAGAGTGAGGGAAGAATCTGCACGCGGACCAATCGTGCTGGCGGAACGCTGGGGGGATTGACAAGCGGTATGCCTCTTAATTTCAAGGTAGCCTTTAAACCAACCTCAAGTATCCGCAAAAGCCAGGAGACTGTGACCCATTCTGGGGAGAAGGTGACGCTGAAGCTACCAAAAGGTTCTCGCCACGATCCTTGTGTGGTCTTTCGAGCTCTCCCGGTGGTGGAGGCGATGGCGGCTCTGGTCATTGCGGATGCTCTACTACTCAACCGGGCAGCAAAATTATGAACCTATCTGTAAATTCTATACTCACACCTTTCACGCCCTTGTCGTGGTCTTTTGTGCCTCGCTCTTTGGCAATATTTACAAATATTGCCTGCATCGCGATCCTCAAAATCCCTTCAACAATTGCGCAAAATTTGCAAATATATAATTTACGGATAGATTCATGAAAAGCCATAAGCCAGTACTTCCCGAAGAGATTCTCTCTTTTTTTGAGGGGAGAGAGATGCATACTTTTGTCGACGGAACGGTGGGCGCGGGTGGACATAGCAAGGCGCTCCTCGAAGCTCATCCGGAAATCGAAAAACTGGTCGGGGTAGACCAGGATCCAGAGGCGCTTGCAATTGCTACGGAAACTCTCGAGCCATGGAAAGAGAAGGTCGTTCTTATTCAGGGCAATTTTCGCGATCTCAAAGAGCTGGTCCAAGAGTTCGAAGCAATAGATGGGATCTTGCTCGACGTGGGGGTCTCGTCGATGCAACTCGATCAGCCGGAGAGGGGATTTAGTTTCTACCAGGAGGGTCCGTTGGATATGCGGATGGACCCAGAAGCCTCTTTGGATGCAGCAACGATCATCAACACCTTTTCGGAGAGAGAGCTCGGAAAGATATTCCGAGAGCTTGGAGAGGAGCGGCGCTGGCGGGCAGCGACCAAGGCGATTGTGGAGGCCAGGCGCAGGAAAAAGATCAAGACAACTCAAGAGCTGGCCCAAGTGCTCAAGGGTGTGCTCCCCTGGCGGGGGCGCAAAATTCATCCGCTGACCCTGATCTTTCAGGGGCTTCGTATCCGTGTGAATGAGGAGCTGAAAGTTCTTGAGGAGGTCCTTCCGCAAGCCGTGGAGCTTTTACAACCAGGGGGAAGGCTCTGTGTGATTTCGTTTCATAGTCTTGAGGATAGGATTGTAAAAAATAGTTTTAGGACGATGGCTGCTGAAAAAGAGGTTCAAATTTTAACAAAAAAACCTATGATCGCCACCAGAGAAGAGATTAGACGAAATCCTCGTAGTCGAAGTGCTAAACTCCGTGTTGTAGAAAGATGAATCTTGGCCTTTTGATCCGCATGTTTATTTGTATCCTCTCACTCGGAGGGTTTCTCTACTTCTATATCGACAAACAGAATGTGATCACTGAGCTGCGGTTGCAGATACCGACAATCCAAAAAGAGCTACGAGAGATTGAGCAGGAAAATACCCGCCTGCAGTTCGTCGTTGAGGAGTTTGAAAGCCCTTCTCACCTGATGGAACTGGCCAGACAGCCTGAGTATCGTCATCTCAAACATCCGCTTTGCAAAGACATCATCGAGATAGAAATCAAATGAAGCGTCTCGTCATCGTTGCGGTAGGAACCTTTTTTCTCTTCTCACTGCTTATCATCCAGTTTTTCAGGATTCAGATCGTGGAGGGAGAGAAGTGGACTCAGGAGGCGCTGGCGCAACATGAGTTTGTGGTGAATGAGCCTTTTAAAAGGGGGACTTTTTTCTCCAACACAGCGATCAAAAAGGGCCACCCCGAGAGCGAGCAGCCCTTTGTCTTTGATGTGACCAAGTTTCACCTCTATATCGACCCTGACTCTATCGCAGTTCCTCAGCGTGGCGAAGTCGCCGACCAAATCGCTCTGTTAGCGGATCTCTCGCTGGAGAAGATCCGTCCAGAATTTGAGAGAAAAAGCCGCAGTCGAAAACTGGCGATGTGGCTGGACAAGGATGCCAAGGAAGCAGTACTCAGATGGTGGTTTCCCTATGCGAAAAAGAACAAGATTGCTCCCAATGCCATCTATTTTATCACCGATTACAAGCGCTCCTACCCTTTTGGCAAACTATTGGGCCAGGTGCTCCATACGATCCGCGATGTGAAAGAGGAGAAGACAACCATCGGGCTGCCAACCGGCGGGTTGGAGGGTCACTTCAATGATTACCTCAAAGGGAAGCCGGGCAAACGCAAGCTGATGCGCTCTCCGCTCAACCCTCTGGAGATCGACAAGATTATCGAAGAACCTGAGGATGGCGCAGATATTCACCTCACCATCAACCATACCCTCCAGGCAATTGCCGAAGAGGAGCTGGAAAAAGGAGTAAAAGCTGCCCAGGCTAAAGGGGGATGGGCGACGATGATGGATCCACACACGGGTGAGATCTTGGCAATGGCACAATACCCCTTCTTTGAACCGGCCAACTACCGCGATTATTTCAATACCTCGGAGAAAATGGAAGATACCAAGGCTAGGGCGGTGATCGATGGGTTCGAATTGGGCTCTATCATGAAACCGGTCACCATGGCGATCTGTCTGAAAGCCAACGAAGAGCTTCAGCGAGTTGGTAGGCCGCCCATTTTCGATCCTCTGGAAAAAGTGAATGTCACACGAGCCTACTTTCCGGGAAGGGGCTCAAAACCCCTCAAGGATACCACGCCAGCTCGTTCGCTCAACATGTATATGGCTATTCAGAAATCGTCCAATATCTATATGGCCCAACTGATCGAACGGGTGATCAACACACTGGGCAATGACTGGTATCGCCGTGCCCTTGTCGAACTTTTTGGTTTTGGAGAAAAGACGGGGATTGAGCTTCCTGCAGAGTCTTTTGGGATAGTCCCAAGACCTGGTAAGCTTCATCCCAATGGCACACTCGAGTGGTCGCTCGCTACCCCCCATTCGTTGGCTTTTGGGCACAATCTTTTAGCCACAAGTCTACAGATGCTTCGAGCTTACGCGGTTTTGGCCAATGGGGGCTACTTAGTCAGACCGACACTCATCCGCAAGATTGTGGACAAGAACAGCCAAAGGCTCCTGGTCGGACAGGAGAAGAAGCGCTTTCCCCGTGTTCTTTCGAAAGAGTCTGTCTTCGAAGTGGTCAAGGCGATGAAGTACTCGACCAAACCTGGGGGAACGAGTCATTTTGCTGAGATCAACGGTTATACCGAAGCTGGCAAGACTGGCACGGCAGAAAAAATAGTCGATGGTGTTTATTCCCATGAGCGGTATATTTCATCGTTTATTGGCATGGCTCCCGCCAATCTCCAGATAGTAAATGTCAAGAGCCGGTTTGTGGTGATTGTCTCTATCGATGAACCCAAACACTTTACCTTGGAAGGCGGCAGAAAGAACTATCATGGGGGCGCATGCGCCGCTCCGATCTTTCGTGAGATCGCGAGGCGGACCTTGGAGTATCTCGGAATCGAGCCTGATGATCCTCATGGCTACCCGTCAGGTGATCCCCGATATGATCCAGTGAAAGCGGACTGGGTCACCGAGGTCAGGGAGCTCAAACTTCTCTTTGACGAGTGGAATAGAAAAGAAGGGTATAGTTAACAACGATGATTAATCACAATTCATGAAATTAAAGAAGCTGCTCACAGATATCGCATTGGAGCTCTATCGTGGAAGTAGAGAGATTGAGATTACCGGTCTCTGCTCCAACTCCAAACGGGTGGCTCCGGGCAATCTTTTCATCGCAAAAAAGGGTCTGACCTGTGATGGCTCCCAGTATATTGAGGAAGCGATCGAAAGCGGAGCGGTGGCCATTTTGTCTGATATGGGCAACCCATTCCTCAAAGATGTCGTCCAACTAGTTCATCCTGATCCGGGCACCATCGAAGGCGTGTTAGCCTCGGCCTATTATGATCACCCTTCCAGGGAGCTCTTCACTGTTGGGATAACAGGGACAAATGGCAAGACGACCGTTGCCTACATCGTCAAACATCTGCTCGATAACCTTGCGCTCTCCGCCGGGTTGATCGGCACGATTGAATATCTGATCGGCGAAAGTCGCTATGATGCAGAGCATACCACCCCAGACGTGATTACCAATCACAAAATGCTCAAAGAGATGGTTCGCGCCGGCTGCAAAGCTGCCGTGATGGAGGTCACCTCTCACGGGTTGGCTCAACGGAGAGTCGATCAGATCGAATATGATGTCGCCGTATTCACCAATCTCACGCAAGACCACCTCGACTACCACCAAACCCTCGATAGTTACGCCAAAGTCAAAAGCCAGCTCTTTGCCTCTCTTTCTGAGGATAAGAACGCTGTGATCAACATTGATAGCCCTTATTCGACAAAAATGGTTAAAAAGTGCCGAGCCAAAGTGTTGACCTATGGCTTGAGCCCCGAGGCCGATCTTTCTGCCGATCAGATTAAGCTGACAAAGAGCGGCACAGAGTTTCAAATCTCATATCAAGGCCAAAGACTCTCTTTTTCCTGGCCCCTGATCGGTCGGTTTAATGTTCTCAACTGTCTAGCTGCTGTAGGAGTCTGTCTGAGCTACGGCATTCCTCTAGAAGCCCTTCCTCCTCACATCACCTCTTTCCCTCCTGTGCCCGGCCGTTTGGAGCGAGTCGAGGAGCACGCTATTTTTGTCGACTTTGCCCATACACCCGATGCCTTGCAAAATGTCTTGCAGACCCTGCAAGAGCTCAAAACTGGGCGGATTATCACTCTGTTTGGCTGCGGAGGGGACCGTGACAGCGAAAAGCGTCCTCAGATGGCTATTGTAGCCGAAAAGTTCTCAGATTTTACCATTGTCACCAGCGACAATCCCCGAAGCGAAGAGCCACTATCGATTTGTGAGCAGATCGCCTCGGGATTTCGCAGCAAAAATCATCTCATTGAGCCCGATCGCAGGCGGGCGATAGAAAAAGCTATCGAGATGAAGGGGGAGGAAGACTTGATCTTAATTGCCGGAAAAGGGCATGAAGCCTATCAGATCTTTTCGCATCAAAGGGTTCCTTTCGATGATCGAAAAGTTTCTCTCGAATCGATTGAAACCATAAAAGGACAATGAGAAATCGACTGCTTTTTTTTCTGATTCCGTTGGCTTTGCTGATCCCCTCATGCGGCCAACGAACGGTACATAACCAGCCACTACCCTCGCGTGAATCCATTTCTAAACGACCTGTCCACACAGAGACAATCGTGATTGATGCGGGTCATGGGGGTAAAGATTCCGGGAGTCGCAGCGATACCCACAACTATGAAGAGAAACAGCTCACCCTCTCGACCGCACGCATGGTGCGGGACTATCTCCAAGAGATGGGATACAAAACCATCCTGACTCGTGATGACGATCTCTTTGTCCCTCTAGATGATCGAGCACAAATTGCCAATGCCAACAACGTTACCCTCTTTGTCAGTGTCCACTATAACCACTGTCCTGATCCTTCTGTTCAGGGAATAGAGATCTTCTACTACAAAGATGAGAAAACTGAGAGGCATGTCCACTCAAATCATCTCGGCGATACCATCCTTTCGCAGCTCGTCTGGCATACCGGAGCCGAGGCGCGTGGCATCAAGAGAGGAAAGTTTGCGGTGATTCGGCAGACCAAGATGCCCGCCGTGCTTGTTGAGGCCGGATTTCTCTCTCACCCGAAAGAGAGAGAGAAGATCAAAGATCCCATGTACCGCCGCTTTATCGCCAAAGGGATTGCCAGAGGCGTCGACCATTACATT
>JAAKFT010000040.1 GCA_011064935.1 Chlamydiota bacterium
GTCGGATAGCGTGGCAGATTTGGGCTATCGTTTCGAAGCTCATATTTTTAAATATGAACGAGAAAGGATGGGCCGAAGATGGCACGTTAGGCGGCTCGAGTTTGTAACTTTATTTTCTTCCATTAGTATTAGGTGATGCGGCGTGATGTCCTTTGATAGATAATGGGCATTCGTAATGCGAAGGTCGTCGGTTCAACTCCGGCTTTGGGCATATTCACAACCTCTTCAGCTCTAGAAGTTTGAGGGGTTTTCTTTTGGTTAGATCACCTTTTGTGGCAATCGTCTGTTTGCTGCAGCACCTCTACTGATCGAGTGGGCCTCAGCCGCTCATCCCGGACGAACCGATCGAGTTGATGATTGAACACTAAAATAATGAAATATTCCTCAGCTTGCTTCAACTCATCTAAGATGTTCTTATATTCTTGATATATCTGAGGATCAGAGAGGTCATGCTTTAGTTCGGGATGTTCTCGCGTGGAACGTTCAGCGTTATCAAGCTTTGGCCTTATCGTTGATTCTAGTGACTTATGCTTATGCTTAGCTAACGTAAAGAACATTTTCCACCTTGAGCAATCTTCAATCAGTTGCTTTTTCTGTTTTTTGCAGGCTCTCTCGTAGCGCCCAACTTTTCTCAGACCCATTAGCAATGGAATTAAGGTCGTTAAAATAGGTATTACAATAAAACCGCTAAGGTCACCACCTTTGTTTAAGAGTGTGCTATTATCTGTCTTGGGCCATTTGCTGGCATATAGAATAGTGAGAATGACGTGCGCTCCCATAGCTCCCAGTCCGATTGCAAAGACGGACACTAGCGGAGGGGCGGCCGTATGACTGCATAAAAAGAAGATGCCTAAAACAGCTCCGGCAATCAAGCTCGCATGCAAAGCAGCAGCCAGAAGAGCCACTAGCCGATCTCTCGTCTCCAACCATTTGACTTAGAGGAGTGGCGTTAAGAAAGAACTCTGCCTCATTGCGCATCTGAATGAACCTGAACGCCCCAAAAAAGGGACCCTCAGTCCCTATTCTCGCTAATGCTGACAGCCGTCCGGTTAATAACTCAGAGGTGTCTGCTGAGATTGTAGGCATCTTAGATAGAGACTCCAAGAAAGAATCTGATGTTGCTCCTAAGACTGGCATAATTTTACCTTCTAATGACGGTTCGTTGTTAATTAATATTTCTATTATCTCACTTGTGAGACAAATAGTAAATAATAAATATTATTTTGAAACAGAGCGGAAGCGGACTCTATTTCAAAAAGTTTCTATGAGTTTGTTGACGGATTTTATCCAGGTTAGCCCCTGGGAGCTCATCTGGCTGATGACTAGCCACCAGGACGCCCAGAGGATAAGAATGCCTATGAAGGCTTTGAGGGACCAGAGCAGGAAGGAGATTTGGACCTGAGGCGCCATTCGGTTGGCAATACCGAGAAAGAGGTCAGACATCAAAATAGCAATGACTGCCGGTGCCGATAGTTGCAGGGAGATGGTGATGAGGGTTGTGAAATATTTGAGCAGAGTGTTCCAAAGTGGGGCGTCTAGGCTGAATAGGGCCGGGTCAACAAATTGATCGGCAGGAAGGACTTGATAGGAGCTATAGACTCCCTGAAAAAAGAGTATG
The DNA here is from genome assembly GCA_011064935.1 of Chlamydiota bacterium. Lineage (GTDB taxonomy): Bacteria > Chlamydiota > Chlamydiia > Chlamydiales > JAAKFR01 > JAAKFT01. The sequence goes on from JAAKFT010000040.1 coordinate 1,619, forward strand.
GGGCCGCCAATCGCAAAGAAGGTGACGATCATGACATTGTTGTAGAGCAGGCCTGTGGGAGAGGCTTGAATTTGGGTGGCGGGGTCTGTGACTTGCAAACTCTGGGAGCCGCGCTGGTGGTCGATCAAGGTTCCGGCTGCCTGGGAGTAGTAAAAGGGCATTGCGATCAATATTCCGAGGAGTGTGCCGATGAGGGCCTCTTTGGCGAGCAGCAAGAAGAAGATAATATCTACATTTAGTGGACCGCTCTGGGCGTGGACGATGAGAAAGGGAAGAAAGAGAGGGGTCAGAGCAATTCCAAAGCCAATTTTAACCGGGTCAGGAATCGCTTTACCGCCCAAAAAGGGGGCGATGGCGATGATGGGGACGATTCTGGCCATCCCCAACAGAAAGAGATTCCATACATCCCACGTCGGGCGGCTTAGAAAAAAGGAGATGTAGGTATCGGTAGGGCTGGTCGCAAGAATCAGGTCCATTTATAGAAGTTCGTGAAGATTTGAATTGCAAATTGATAGATCAATCCTCCGAGCCACCCTCCCATTAAGATCACGGTAGCCATTACGGCCACAAGTTTTACAGCAAAAGAGAGGGTCTGTTCCTGGATTTGGGTAGCGGCTTGGAAGATAGCGACAAAAAGACCGATGACGGAGGCAAATATGATCGGGGGTCCAGAGATGAGTAGGATGAGCAGCAGCGCTTCATACGAGTACTGAAACATGATCGATCGGAAGGTGACTGCTAAGATATCTATCATATTTTTCTAGTTAAAACTTAATACCAATCCTTGGACTAAGATAGTCCATCCATCGATCATCACAACCAAAAGCAGTTTGAGCGGGAGAGAGATCGAGAGGGGAGAAAGCATCATCATCTGCATGGCGAGCAAGATGTTGGAAGTCACAAGGTCGATCACGAAAAATGGCAGGTATATTAGGACCCCTATCTCAAAGGCAGCTTTGATCTGGCTGGTGATAAAGGCCGGAATAACGATGATCAGATCGTGCTCGGTCATTTGAACGGCCACATCTTCGGGAAAGGACTTTTTGGCTAGCTTGAAAAATCCATTCAAGTGTTTGCTCGAGGAGTTGCGAATAAGAAATTGACGGAGTGGTTCTGTGCTCGCCTGCATGACTGCAATGACGACACCTGCTGAACTGGCAGAGATGAGTTTGGAGGGCAGATTTCCATCGAGAATGGGTTTGGCGTTTTGGTACATCTGCATGCCGGTTGGAAACATCACGTAGACCGTCAGCAGAAGAGCGATACCGTTGATCACCTGGTTAGGCGGCGTCTGTTGTACTCCCAGCGCACTCCGCAATAGGGCCAGGGTAATAACCATCTTCATGAACGAGGTGAGCAACATGATTATGAAGGGAAGCAGAGTAAGAAAGACGATGACGGCGGCTTGAGAGGTGATGTTGGGGTAGTCGCCATCTGTGGGTATTCCGGGAATGGAGAACTCTGCCTGTTCGGTGGCAGGCTGGACAGTGGTTTCTGGGGTTGTCGCCTGGTCTTGCGCACAAAGCGGCAGCGAGGTGGTGAGTAGGGAAGCTAGGAGAAGTAGGGAGAACAGTCTACGCATTTATGACTCTTTCTTCTTTTGTTTAGTCGTCGACTCTTTTTTCTTTTGTTTGTGTAAAAAAGTGTGGAAAGCAGCTTCAAGAGCTTTCAACTGGCTGTCGAGCTGGGCATTGATGATACCCACTTCTGTCTCAATAATACATCCTCCCGGTTCCACATCTTCACGAAAAGTGATCGTAAGCCTATCGAGATGTTCGAAGATAGCTTTGAGGCGATCTCGGCTGGCTTCGACAATCTCGAGGTCAACTTTGTTGACGTAGATGGAGATCTTGTGGTGTTGAGAGAGACCCTTTAGAGACGTGCTGACAATGTCAACAATGGTGGCCGGCTTTTGTTTCAACTCATGACCAATGATTTTCTTTATGGCGGTCAGCGCCAACGGAACAACGGTCTCTTCCATCTCTTGATGAACAGAGGCAGTCTCTTTTTCTAGAAGGGCCAGCTGTTTATTCCATTGCTTTAACCCCTCTTCAAAGCCAGCTTTCTTAGCCTCCTCTTTCAATTGCTCGCATTCTTTGGCTACCTCGGCGCGATATTGGACAGCCTCGCCTTTGGCTTGCTCTAGCACCTTATGAGCTTCAACGAGAGTGGAGAATTCACTGGCAGGAATGATTTTTTGGTCTTCAGCAACGTGGATTGTGTCTTTTTTGATAAATGTGAAATATTTCATCTCTCTTTCTGGTATCTCCGAATAAGATGGACGACCTGTCCTTTGAAATGGGGCGCCAAAGCAGGATCGAATTTTTCTTCAAACAATTTCAGCAAGATTTTTCCTCGGCCAACGTCGATTCGCCGACAAAAATGCCATCGCAAACTCTCGTCTTCGCTGACAAGCGCCTTGGCTAAGCGAAAGAGTCCGCGCTTGTGCAACAATAGATTCAGCGACTTCTTCTGACCATCCCAACCTGCGATATTGAGTCTTGGGGGAACCCATAGCATTGTCTGCTTGCTGCAGTAATGGAGGAAGCGGAGCTGCTCTTGGGTGAGGGCAGCATAGATTTTGTTTAGCAGCGTCTTGTCGACTACCTGTCTTAAGTCAGCCGCGAGGTCATGCATGCCGAGCAGATCGATAAGGTGCATGATTTGAGGTTTTGTCAGCGAGAGAAGGGCGTCGAGAGCTGACGGGAGGAGGTGATTCTCGGGCAGAATGTGGGGCTTCTGCATCTGATTTTTGAGAGAGTGAGAGAGATAAAGCTGCATGAAACGGGGTAAGGGCTTTTTCTCAGGAAGACTCTCCAGGGTTTTGGCTACCGCCTCCGCTTGCTTTTGAGGAAGAGATGCGAGCAGTAGAGTAGGAGGAATTGTTTGCAAAAATGAAACAAACCAAGAGTAGTGAATAGGCTGCATCCAAGCGTCGCTGCGCATCAGGTCTGCGATATTAGTATCTTCAGGAACAGGGAGTTGCGATACGTTTTCTCGATCTTTAGCGGAGAGAAATCGATAAAAATCTCTCCTTTGGCTTGGGTGAAAGCGAGCTAGTAACTCGTTGAGCATAATCCCACTTTTGGGGTTCACTAGCCTTCACCCTCCTCTTCTTTCTTCTCCTCTGCCTCTTCTTCAGCAACAACACCAGTGGTGTACTGTTGAGGGTAGTAGAGCGACTTGATTCCCCCCTGTTGCTGGATGATAGGGAGGCATTTCCATATAAACCAGGCGAGAGCACAGGCGAGGATGAAGAGTAAAAAGATAAAAGCGTAGAAAATGATGCGGAATCTTGCAGCTGAATCTTTCGCAATAACCACAGACCAGATAGAGACATACTCTTTGAGATCTTCCGGTCGCGTATAGGTTTGGAGGGCAATATCAGAAATCAAAGCTCGGTCTGCCACCACGGAGACGTTCTCTATAGTTAGGCCTGGCAGAGCGCTCGACACCAACCGTTTGATTTTGGTAACCATCAAGCTGTTAGGATTATCTAGCACGCCACGATGTTTGACATAGACTGAGGCGGTGTAAGCGGTCTCACCCTCATCATCTTGGGGAAAGGTAATTTGGACGTCAGCATCGATAATCCCATCCATTTTTCGAATGGTATTGCCCAGCTGTTCAGAGAGTCCCTCTTGAAAACGAATCTGATCCTGTAAATCTGAAGGGACGAGTGTTGCTGCACCAAATAGGTCCAGCAAGGTAGTTCCTTTCGTGCGAGGTAACCCGGCCTTGTTTAAGATAGCCAGTGCTTCGGTGATCTGACTTGCGGGGACAGCGATATCCCATCCAGAGGCGGCAGTAGTGCCGGTTGTCGTTACTGTTGTGGGAATTTTGGCAGCATCCACCCCTTTGCTGGCAAGCAAGACTACAATTTCGTTGGCTTCTCTCTCTTCGACATTGGTCACAATAGCCGTTTGAGTAGCGCATCCCGCTACAAGCAAAGCCAACAGAACCAAAAACATCAAATGCGCACGACGAACCATCAGAAATTCCCTTTTTTGGTCACAATATCACATGACTCATTTAAGGGTAAGCGTTCAGAGGGTTTATACCATTTCGGTAAAAGAAATGCGCAAATTCAAGCCACCTAACGAGTCATCTTTGGCCTATCCTTTCTCGCTCATATTTAAAAATATGGGCTTCGAAACGATAGCCCAAATCTATCACGTTAATCGACTCGACTTTGCGTATTTCTTTTACCGAAATGGTATTACTCGATTGGTATAGTTGATTAAATTTAAGATGATAAAAATCGGTCGAAAAGATCTGGATCAATCTGTGCCATTTTCAATTTAATCAACTATAATATCACTGCTTCATTTTGATGTAGAAGCCCAGAGAGAGAAAGTAGAGAGTAACGCCAAGCAAGATAGCGGCTGAAATGATCGATTTGAGAGGGAATTTCTTCGACAGGGTGGCTTTTAGAGGCTGTCTGGGATTGAACCAGACATGGTAATTATCGGTCGGAAGCTTCTCTAAGCTGCTCTCCGCTGCCCATTTATTAGGATAGGCTCTCCCCACATAACCCTCTCCCTCCACCGTCTGCCCCTTATATTCAAACGAAAAGTGAGCTTTAGTCACAAACCTATCTCTACCGAGTTGTTTGATTTGTAAATTTAAAATTTTAACAGGAGCTGTCTGACTGAGACGTAGATAGCCGGTGAGTTCATAGCCTGCTTTGCCGACAAACCAGAGTGTTATCACCGCGACGAGAAGGCAAAAACCGATCCAAGCAAGGTTTTTCTGCATCTAATACCAATCGCAAGAGGAAAATGCATGAATTGGGCAAGACATTTTGTTTTCTATCGAAGCCTGGAGCTCGAAGGCAACCACTGGTGGTTGGTGAGAGCGAAGGCAAAGATAGGGAGCAAAAGGGCTGTTCAATTCATGCATTTTCATTTTGTGGTTGGTATAACTTTAACACAGCCTTTGACGTTTATTTGTCTCACTCTTATACTCCCTTCCATCTATTTGTGTCCAACCAGAGGAAAAATGGCTAATACAGAAGAAAAAAAGAAAAAAAAACGTCCTTCAGCTGAAAAACGTGAAACTCAAAATCAAAAAAGACGTTTACAAAATAGAGTCTTTACATCCTCTGTTCGTACAACTCAAAGAACCTTTAATGAAGCTCTTAAAGCTCGCGACAAAGAGTCGATTCAAGAAACTTTTTCCAAAGTCTATAGCATGATAGATAAAGGGGTCAAAAGAGGACTCATCAGCGGCAACAAAGCCAGCCGTGCGAAGGCAAAGGCTGCCGCGCAGGTCGCCGCACAAGCTTCTTAAATACCATTTGTCATAAAAATCTGACTCCGAAGTTGGGTTTAAAAAAATTGTTATCACAACTCTCTGATCTTTAATATTATTAGTTGTATTCTATTATTTGTTCTGCCACAATCGACTGTTCAAATCCTAAATTAGGAGAAAAACAATGGCTAGACTACACGCTTTGCAAGGATTCGGAAATCCTTTTTCTAAAAAATCGCTTACAGAATGGGCCAAGTTACATGGTTATTTAGAACATGGTTCTAGAGTATTCGAAGCGGCGCAGGGCGCCTCTGGCATTGCTAGTCATTTTTTAAAAAGTAAAGAGCTCGGAAAGTTCAATAGTACCGTGGGAAATATCACCTCTGGTATCACAGCTGTTAGAGTTTTTACCTCTATTCCTGGGGATATATTTAGTCAGACCAACTTTGTAGCCACCGAAATAATTGACTCTGGCACCCGCGCCGCCCCTGGCACCTATAAAACCAGACCGGCTTTCGAAGGACCATTTATTTTCAGAGAGCACGGACAGTTCAAAACCCGTGGTGTTGAAAAAGTCAACTGGATGTCAACGATTGGAAACTGTTTGCTGGATATCGGTCGGCCTATAGCTACCGTTTCCTGGCTCAACAGCCTTGGAATTATCGAGCTTGGAAAAAATGCCAAGGCGCGAATTGGCGGAGCGGTTACCGGCATCTTTTCGGTAGCACTCACCCTCTTTGCCATCGATGGTATCCGCGGCCTTTGGAATGAGTATGATGCACGTAGTACCGATATGGCCCTCCTTCTTCGTAAAGAAAAGGTTTCAGCGTTAACGAATCCCGAGCAAAAGAGATTAGATGCTCATATCAGCGCCCTCTACAACAAGGGATTCTGGTTTGGCAATGGTATTATCGATCTGCTCAATTCGATAGCTGGCGGTGTCTCATCTGTGCCATTGCTCGGAGCTGTTATGCATCTGGTCGCCGGTGGTTTCTGGATGATTGGCTGTTTTTGGATCTTGCCTAATAACGACGCGCATAAAGTCTAGTCCACTAAAAGAAAGAAACCGCAGTTCCTACGCCCCCCAGCCTGAGTACCGAATCGCACGTTTGCTGACAACTTGCGCAAGCGTCTCTTCGCTGCCGAAAACCGTTACCTTTTTTCGGGCACGTGTGATGGCAGTGTAGAGCATCTCACGCCCCAACTTTTCGGCTCCCTCAGGAAGCAGAATCATCACTTCGTCATACTCGCTCCCCTGGCTTTTGTGGACAGAAAGCAGGTAGGCGTATTCGTAGCGAGGCAATAGAAAGGCTGGAAAGGTCCGTCCATCGGAAAAAGTGGCCTGTTCATCCTCTAGCCATCCAATATCGCCATTGAAAAGTTCGAGTTTGGGATCGTTGGCTGTGATCAGAATAGGGACTGGCCTCCCTTTCGAACATTTCTGATAGAGAAGTGCGTTGAGATGATCGACGCCATAGAGTCCCTGTCGGAGCGGAGTGAGGGCGCAAAAGGGACGACTCTTCTCCCACGGTTTTTTGGCAGCAATCATCTCCACCACTCTCTTCACATCGGGAAGGGGCTGGATGGAAATCATCTCCCCACTTTTAACCGCAGCGGCCATCTCGATAATCTCCTGAAGATCGGTTCTTTGGCAGATGTTGAGTTCGGCGACTGCGGCTTTTTCGTGGTTGGCAAGATCGGCGAAAAAGTTGCCTGATTCCACGGGGGGAAGCTGGTCTTTGTCACCGAGTAGGATAAGGCGAGCCCCCTCTTTGATCGAACCGAAGAGGCGGGCCATGAGCTCAGCATCGATCATCGACCCTTCATCGACGACAATCAGATCAAAGGGCAAGGTTTTTTTCTGGCTTAAGAGTCTATGGAGCGTGGTGATAGTGCACTTCTCAGCCAGATCGTCTAAACGACTGCGCAGGTTGGCAGCTGCTTTGCCTGTCGGTGCGGCCAAAGCCACTCCTTCGGTCATCTGATCGTAGAACTCTCTCACAAGAAGGGCTGCGGTGGTGGTTTTCCCGGTTCCGGGTCCTCCGCAGATCAGGGTGACGGGATTTTGGAGTGCTTTTTGCACGGCCGCGACCTGTTCGGGAATCCCTTCCAATGAGACGGGCGCAAGGGGCTTGGGCTGACTCTTTTTGAGCCGCTGCCAGTGGAAGACAAACTCTTTCTCACACTTGAAGCAGCGCTTCAGATACCATCTGTCGCCTTCGCGGCAGATGATTTCTCCGATCGCCTCTTCTGGGATATGGTCTGCACTCGGCTCATGGGGGAGACAGAGGTGGCCCTCTCTGGAGGCGGCTAATAGTTTGGCCAGAAAGCGGGAACCCTCTTCATCAACATGGGGAAAGAGTCTTTCAGCAAATAGGGTGTCGATATATTCCATCGGGAAGACCTCGTAAAAAGATATAATAGGCGCCGCCGAAAGTGTATTTCTGCTCAAAGAGAGAGAAGTAGTGTTCTAGCGCTCGCTTATAGAGTTTTGACTGCAGCAGATAGTCATTTTCTTGCATAGCTCTCTCTAGATAGGGCTGGGTATACCCTTCTAAATAGTTGGATTTCCAGTCGAGGAAGTAGAACTTGCCCTGGTATTCAAAGAAGAGGTCGATAAATCCTTTGATAAAGCCGACGGGCTGGTCAGAAGGATAGAGAAACTCCATCTCTTTGAACATTTTGGAGGGATCGACAGCTGAGAGGGGAAAAGGGCCATCGTCTGCGGGAAGCGGGGTGTGGAGCGTGTGGTAGACCATCTCGCTGATAGAATCTATCCAGGGTTCGAGGGTGGTGTTTTGTAGTATGGGAGCGATAAGTGGTGTGAGTGTTTTGAGCTGAAAAGCTTGTGCAAATGGGAGCTCTTCAAAAACTTTGTGGAGCAAGATTCCAGTCTCCAAACCAGGAGGGATGATGTCGCCCTTTGGAGGGGTTTTTCTCTCGGGCTCATGGGTGGAGAGTGAGGTGAAAGAGTGGACGAAGATAGGCTGGGCATTGACCTCTATCTTGGGCGGTGGTTTGAGGGGAGAGGTTGGATCTTTCTTTGCAGCAAACTGCTCTGGAAGAGGTGTGAAAGCTGGAGGTTTTGAAAGTTTTTGCAGAAAAAGATCCATCGGAGGGGTTACTCCAGGAGCATGGGTTTTTTCCGCGAGAGCTGGGAGGTAGAGATATTTTTTGGCGCGGGTAGCCGCTACATAAAACTGTCGCATCTTCTCGGCATCGAGTTCTTGGGCATGGAGGGGGTCTTCTTTGGTGGTGAGGCAGCTTCTCGTGCCATCTGGTGTGAGCTGTTTGCGATGAGGTGTTGGGAGAATAAGGCCGATGGGAAAGACCACCTCAAACTCTAACCCTTTGCTGGCGTGAATGGTCATGATCTGAGCAGCATTTTCATCTCCAATTTGTCTCGCCTTGAGTTTGTCTGCCTCTTTCTCATAGGCGAGGTTGGTCAGAAAGGGGAGATAGTTGTCGACAGAACTGGTTTCGCAGGCAATGACTTCGACAAGCTGCAAAAGATCGCTGTAGAGCTCAAGGCCTCCCTGACGCGAAAAGAGCTCTTGGCAAAGTTGGGTGAGTTCTTCAAAGAGGGCGAGAATGCCCCGCTCTTTTAGCGTCCGACTCATTTGATAGAAGGAATGGCTGAAGCTCTCTCTCTCTTCAGCAATGCGTTCGTAGTTCCAGCCAAAGATGGGGCCGCCCAGGGTTTTGGCAAGCGCGCTCTGGTCGCGTGGATCGAGGAGCGCTGTCAGCAGTTCCAAAAGGGCGGGATAAGCTTGTGAATCGACAAGTGAGTAACTCCGTTTGGTAATGATGGGGAGATTGACTTTCTGACAGTAGCGATAGAAACGATCCGCTTGGAAGCGATCTTTGACAAGGACAGCAAAGCCGTGGTAGGCGATCCCCTCTTCTTGATGAAGCCGTCGCATCTCACTGACTATCGCTGGGAAAAACTGCTCCTCTTTCTCCGCACGCCAGAAGATAAGCGCTCCTTCATCTTCTTTTTTGCTTGGATCCACTTTTACTGGGGGACAGCTTAGGCTCTCCTCTTTTTGGGGTAGGGGGATAAAATCTTGAGCAGCCGAGAAGAGGTCGTTGAGTGCTCTGACAAGGCCAGGGGCTGAGCGATAATTACACTCCAGTGAATGACAGGATGTTTCATCAAACCCCTTTTTGGCGGTGAGGTAGGTGTAGATATCGGCTCCTCGAAAACGGTAGATCGACTGTTTGGGATCTCCGACGAGATAGAGAGGTCCCTCAAAGGCTTCGGTGGCAAAGAGCGTAGAGAAGATCTTCCATTGGAGGGGGTCGGTATCTTGAAACTCATCGATCAAAACGGCCCCATACTCTTCTCGGATCTTCTGAGCGTAGAGAGGATCTTCCACATTTTTGGCCATCAGCTGGAGAAGATCTTCATAGAAGAGGAGCTCTTCATCTTGGACGACTTTCTCAACCATCTTTCGTGCCCCTTCAGCCAGATCGGCAAGTAGAACGAGCTCATTGTTGGCTTCCTTGGCGATAGGGAGGAGTCTTTTTTGCATCTGCTCGAAGTGACGAGGATAGTGCAGAGAAGGCAATGTCGCTTTTTTCAATCGGTTGCTAGGATCAAAGTGCAAAAGAAAGGGATCTATCACATCAGCGTTTTTTCCGGCAGCAAAGGCGGCAAACCGTTTTAGTTGGGTTTTGACCTCAGGTTTGACCTCGCGCTTTCGGTCGGTCATCTGCCGATAGGAAGGGGCCAAGGCGAGTAGATCTTCCAAAAACTTCGCTTCAGAGATCGGCTCCCATTTTTTTATCTCAGAGGTGTAGCTGGCGAGCAGCTGCTCGTAGGACTTTCCACCAACAATGGGCAGCCGCTGGTTGGTGATCTGCACCAATTGAGAGAGCAACTTATCGAAATTGTTTTTCAGAAGTAGCTCAAGCTGCTGTGGGTGGAGCTTGTCGGTGCGCAAATAGTCTTTGACAATGGTCTCTACAAAACCGATGGGAGCGCTCTCTTCCATCTGGTCGAGCGAGAGTCCCACTTCAAGGGCGTACTCTTGAAGAGAGTGAAAACAAAAACTATGAATCGTAAAGATCTTTGCCTCATCGAAGGTGGCAAGCGCCTGTTTAAGCCGGTTCTTTCCATGGGGATCGCTCACTTTGGAGATCCTCTTTTCAATGTTGGCGTAGATCCGTCTCTTCAGCTCGATGGTGGCGGCTCGTGTGAAGGTGACGACTAAAATTTGATCGATATCCGGTCCGTCTGGATCCAAAAGCAGGCGAGTGATGATATTTTCGATAGCAAAGGTCTTGCCTGTTCCTGCAGAGGCCTCCACAAAGTGGTTCTGGTAGAGGGGAAGATGGGGATCTAAAACATCAAAACCAGGCATTATTCATCTCTTTGTAGATTTGGTCAGCACGCTCTCCCCACTTTTGGAGAATTTGGGGGGCCATACTATCATCCACCTCGCGGAAGGCCCAGCGCAAGCTCTCGTCGTAGGATCTGCCTGGAAAGTCGGAGAGGCTTTGTTGGATCTTTTTCGTAAGAGCGGCTCTATCGCGCTTGAGAACGGGGCCGATCCATTCAGGAAAAAGGGGCGAGGGGGAGCAGAAAGAGGCAAAGTAGTAGTCTATAAAAGTCTTCAGAAGAGGTTTGGGATCTTCCAAGAAGGGTTCTTTTATCCCTCCATCCTTGCCGAAGATAAGTGGCGTGGGCCGGAAGCAGTTGAGCACCAAAAAGAGGGGCCAACTTCTGATGACGCCGCGGAGATCTTTTTTCTCATTGACCAAAAGCCCTGCTGGTGTCACTCCCTCAATGGTGCCTGTCAGAGTGACTTTTCTCCCATCATCGAGAGAGAGCTCAAGAGGCGGCAGCTCGAAGATTTAAGGGAGGACCCTGAATCTAAGGCGGCGCTGGCATTTCTGGATGAACTAGAACCAAGCCAGCAGGAGTTTGATAAGGCGCTTGAGGCCTATCA